>NZ_DJUS01000078.1:0-26109 GCF_002438365.1 Pseudomonas sp. UBA6276 | reverse complement strand
GTCGTCCTTGACCCAGGTCACCCGCTCGATCTTGGCCACCGTGTGTTGTTCCACGGTGGTCTTGAGTTGCGGCAGGAACGGCTTGAGTGGGGCGAACGCGAGAAAGATCGGTTGATTCAGCGCCTCGTCCAGAGGCGTGCCGGAAAGGGCGCTGGCCTCCTGGTTCCATTGGGTGACGTACAGTTGCTCGTCGAGGGCGATGAGTGCCGACGGCATGGAGTCGATGATGCTGTTGAGGTAGTTCTGGAAACCGGTGAGCTTCTTTTCGATCTTGCTGCGCACCTGGACTTCAAGTTCGAGCTTGCGGTTGGTGTGGCGGGTTTCCTCGGCCAGTCCCTGGGCCTGGTCGTAGGCCGCCTGAGACTCGTCGCGGGCTCGCTTGAGCTGCTGTTCGCGCGCCTCGATGCGCGAGAGCATGGTGTTGAAGGCTTCCGCCAGACTGCCGATCTCGTCATGGTTGCCGCGGCCTGCGCGCAGGGCGTAGTTCTCCTCGCGGGTGACCTGGCGCGACAGTTCTTCGAGGCGATAGATGGGCTGGGTGATCAGGCGCTTGATCTGCCGGGCGATGACCAGCCACAACAGCACGCTGAACACCAGGATGCCGAGGCTCGCAGTGAGGGTGCCGGTGTAGAACGCCACGGGCAGCTCGCTGCTGGCCACCAGCAACAGATGGCCGGCGTTGGGCAGTGGCACCAACTGGGTGCTGCGGAATTCGGTGGAACGCCAGCTTTCGATGCTGTCGAAGCGCGCGGGCATCTTCAATCGATCGCCGTGCTGCAACTGGGCCAGGCGCTCGCCCTGGGCATCGTAGATGGCGGCGGCGCGCAGTGGCGAATAGCCATTGAGTTCTTCGAGCAGGGCCTCGGCTTCCTGCGGCGAGCCCACCGCCCGCTGCGCGAGGCTGGGGTTGGCCAGCAGCCGGCCAATGGTTTGCAGGGCCTGGGGTGCCATGCTCTCCTGGGAGATCCAATAGGCCGCGCTGATGAACGTCAGGTTGGCGACCAGCAGCACGGTGGTCAACAGCACCAGCAGGGCGGCCAGCAGTTTCTGGCCAACCGGCAGGTTCTCGAGTCTCTGGCGCAGGGGCATGGGTGTGATCGCTTCCAAGGCAGTGCAGGGCAGAGCCGCAGTGTAGCAAAGTGTGCTGCAGGCACTGTGAGAGCGCTTATTGGCCGAGAAAGGAGCGACGCGGCTTCAGGGCTTGTGCAGGGCCTTGATCAGTCGTGCCTGCAATGTGTGTAGACCCGGCACCTCGCACTGCCGGTCGAGCGCTGCTGCGCAGGCGTAGCCCAGCAGGTAGTCGACCTCGGTTCGGCGACCCTGGTCGACGTCCTGATACATCGAAGAGTAGTTGGCAGCCGTCGCTTGGATGACCCTTAGCACCTCTTCATGCAGCCCGTCGGCGGCGTCTGCCTGGCCACACGCTCGCAGCAGTCGTGCCAGCTCGGCGCACAGCGCGGTCACTTCGTCAGGGTGATCGGCCAACGCCCCGTTGCGACAGCCATACAACACGGTCAGCGGATTGATCGCGCAGTTGAGGGCCAGCTTGCGCCACAGGCGCGATTCGATAGCGTCTGTCCACTGATGCGCGATGCCAGCCCGAGCCAGGTCGGCCAGCAGCGCCGTCGGAGCCTCTGCGCAGTTTGGGTCGGCATCACCCAGCCAGGTCAGTCCCTGCCCGGCGAAGACCGCCTGGAAGTCACCAGCGCGATAGGCCCCTTCGGTCGTCGAAGCATAGATGCAGCGTGTGTGCGGCAGCATCCGCGCTACCGCTTGCTGACTGCCCATGCCGTTCTGCAACAGGATCACTTCGGCGCCCGGCACCAGGCGCGCGGCGACACTGGCGACGGCCGCCTGCGCATCGTAAGCCTTGCACGCCAGCAGCAGACGCGTGATCGGTCCATCACCGGCGACGCTCGTGGCGGGCAGCAGGTGAGCATGGGTCTGCGCGCCTTCGGTCAAGCTCAGCCCACCGGCCTGGAGGTACGCCTGCACCCGTGCGGCATCGCGCAGCAGCAGATGCACCGGCACACCGGCACGAGCCAGTCGGCACGCCCACAACACGCCCAGGCTGCCGACGCCCAGTACATGCCAGGTCCGATCCACTGGCTGCTCGGCCGCAGGCTCATGGGTGGGGTGTTGCTCGCGCATCGCAGACTCGCTCGAAAAATGGATGACCCGCGCCTGAATTCAAGCCGCAGGTGGCCTTTCACAATGCCGGCTCCCTTATAATGAGCGGGCATTTCAATCGTCAAGCCAGGCGCGCTCCTTCTTTCAGCGAGCCGCCGATCATTTTCCGGAGGAAACACATGCCCTCGTTCGACGTAGTGTCCGAGTTGGACAAGCACGAAGTCACCAACGCGGTCGACAACGCCATCAAGGAGCTGGATCGCCGTTACGACCTCAAAGGCAAAGGCAGCTTCGCCTTCAAGGACCTCACGGTCACCTTGACCGCCGAAGCCGAGTTCCAGCTCGAAGCCATGATCGAGATCCTCAAGATGGCCCTGGTCAAGCGCAAGATCGACGTGCAGTGCCTCGAGATCAAGGACGCCTATGCCTCGGGCAAGGAAATGAAGCAGGAAGCCGTGCTGCGCGAAGGCATCGAAAAGGAACTGGCGAAGAAGATCGTCGCCCACGTCAAGGATGCCAAGCTCAAGGTGCAAGCGGCCATCCAGGGTGAGCAGGTGCGCATCACCGGCAAGAAGCGTGATGACCTGCAGGAGGCGATTGCCGCCCTGCGCGCCAAGGAATTCGGCATGCCCCTGCAGTTCAACAACTTCCGCGATTGATGAAACCTTGGGCTGCCCGAGGCGTCGGAGCAGGTGCCCCCGAGGGACGCGATCCCATGTGGTCGGGGGCATACGTGTATTACGGTGGTAGGAGAACCCCATGGATTTGAACGCAGAAGTCGATCATCTGGTAAAGGCTTCACAAGCCTGGATTCCGATGGTCATGCAATATGCCAGCAAGGTCGTCCTGGCGCTGGTGGTGCTGTGTGTAGGGTGGTGGCTGATCAACAGGGTCACCGCCAGCCTGCAGAAACTCTTGGCGTTGCGGCATATCGACCTGGCGTTGCAGCGTTTCATCGGCACCTTGGCCAACGTCGTTTTGAAGATTCTGCTGTTGGTCAGCGTCGCCTCGACCATCGGCATCGAAACCACTTCGTTCGTCGCTGCCATCGGTGGTGCGACCGTGGCCATCGGCCTGGCTCTGCAAGGCAGCCTGGCGAACTTCGCTGGCGGCGTGCTGATCCTGCTGTTTCGTCCTTTCCGCATCGGTGACTGGATCGAAGCTCAGGGTGTGAGCGGTACCGTCGACTCCATCCAGATCTTTCACACCGTATTGCGCACCGGCGACAACCGCACGGTGATCCTGCCCAACGGCAACCTGTCCAACGGCATCATCACCAACACCAACCGTCAGCCCACGCGCAAGATCACCTTCGACATCGGCGTGGACTACGACGCCGACCTGCAGAAGGCCCGCGAGATCCTGCTGGACCTGGCCAAGGACCCGCGCGTGTTGCAGACACCGGCACCCGAGGCCGTGGTGGCCGCCCTGGGCGACAGTTCGATCACCGTGTCCCTGCGCATATGGGTGAACACCGGCGACTTCGGCGGAGTGACCAACATGCTCAACGGCGAGATTCGCGATCGCCTGCGCGCCGAGGGTATCGACATTCCGTTCCCGCAGCGGGTCATCCGCGTGATGCAGGAAGAAGCCAAGCAGCCAGTCTGAGCCGTCTTGCGAGGCGTAACGAAAAAGCCCCGGTCGTCATGGCCGGGGCTTTTTTGTCACGTCGCTTCTTCGTCGGGCCCCTCGCGGGCGATGCGCGCATTCTCCTGCTTCCAGTGCAGGGCGATCAGCAGCAGCGTCGGCACGCCGAGCAGGGCGGTGATCAGGAAGAAGTTGTGATAGCCGAACTTCTCGACCATGACCCCTGAATAACCACCGATCAGGCGCGGCAGCAGGAGCATGATCGAGCTCAGCAGCGCATATTGCGTGGCCGAGAACTTGAGGTTGGTCAGGCTCGACAGGTAGGCGACGAAGGCCGAGGTGGCCAGGCCGGAACTGAAATTGTCCAGCGAGATGGTCAACACCAGCATCTTCAGGTTCGGCCCCATGTCGGCCAGCATCAGGAACAGCAAATTGGTCCCGGCCGAAGTGATGCCGCCGATGAACAGGATCGGCAGGATGCCGAAGCGCACGATCAGCAAGCCGCCGAAGCCGGCGCCGAGCAGGGTCATGATCAGGCCGAAGATCTTGCTGACGCTGGCGATCTGGTCCTTGGTGAAGCCCTGGTCGATGTAGAACACGTTGGCCATGACCCCCATGACCGTATCGGACATCCGATAGGTCGCGATCAGCCCCAGCAGCAGCAAGGCTTGCCAGCGGTAGCGCAGAATGAAGTCGTTGACCGGGGTCAGCACCGGCGCCAGCCCGCGGCGACCGACCGACGACAGGCACGCGGCGGTCAGAATGATGTAGAGCAGGGCACGCAGAAATGCCCGGTCTTCGAGCAGCAGGTCGATCAGGCTCTGGCTGCCGAACAGCACGCTGGCGAAATCGGTGTTGTACAGCTGGGTGAACATGGCCGGTACCGACACCAGCAGCACGATCAGCACGAACACCGACATCAATTGATGGCTGAAGCCGTAGCGCGCCGCCGACAATTGCGTGCGCAGCGCCACCGGCGGTTCACGCATGACCAGGGTGGTGATCAGCGCTGGCACCATCAACAAGCCGAACAGCAGGTAGGTGTTGGCCCAGGCCTGATGCAGATAGGCGAATCCCGTGGAGCCGAAGCCTTCGGCGAAATACAGGGCACCGGCGGTGGCCAGCAGCGCGGCCACACGGTAACCGGCCATGTAGCTGGCAGCGAGGGCGGCCTGGCGCTGATCTTCGGCGATCTCCAGGCGGTAGGCATCCACGGCGATGTCTTGGGTGGCCGACGCGAAGGCGACCACGACGGCAATGGCGATCAACCACGACAGATGTTTTTGCGGATCGCAGAAACTCATGCCCACCAGACCGAGAATCACCAGTGCCTGTGCCAGCACCAGCCAGGAGCGCCGCCGCCCCAGCTTGCCGAGCAGCGGCAACCGCCATTGGTCGAGCAGCGGCGACCATACCCATTTGAAGGCATAGGCCAGACCGATGAGGCTGGCATAGCCGATGGTTTCACGGGCGACGCCTGCTTCACGCAACCACACCGAGAGGGTCGAGAACACCAGCATGTACGGCAGGCCGGCAGCGAAACCGAGCAGCAGAAGCACAACGGTGGAAGGGCTGGCATAAGCGGCGAGCGCGGCGCGCCAGGTTTTACGGGGCATGGGCTGGAATCTGCCTCAGTTTGCGAAACAAAGCGCGCACTCTAACCGCATGCTTGCTCTGGACGCCAGCCATGGCGTGCCATATCGACGCGATTCTTCATGATCAGTACGCCTTCGCTGCGCAGGCGCGCCCGTTGTTCGGCGCCGCTGGACGTTCCCGCCTCAAGGCTCAGCCGCCCGCCGGCGGCGACCACGCGATGCCAGGGTAGACGGGTGCCGTCCGGCAGTTGGCTCAAGGTTCGCCCGACCCAGCGCGCCGCGCGACCGAGCATGGCCAGTTCGGCGAGCTGCCCATAGGTCACGACTTTGCCTTCTGGCACTTGAGCCAGCACGGTGTAGAGCGCGGTGCGGCGAATGGCCGCGGCCTGATCGGGGTCATTCTGCAGTTGAGAATTGAACTCGTCTGTCATCTGAGTGTCTGTCCTTGCTCGGATCTAGTCCTACCGAATAATGCCGCATTTCCTACACATCAGAGCCCCCAGAATCTGCCTATGTTGCCTAGAACCCTGCTGTGCCTTGCCCTGGCTTCCACTTCTACCGCGACCTTTGCCGATACGGTCTGGCTGAAAAACGGTGACCGCATTTCCGGCAAGATTACCGTGTTCGACGGTGGCAAGCTGATGATCAAGACCGAATACGGCGGCTCGATTCCGCTGGACTGGAAACAGATCAAGACCATGGAGAGCGATCAAGAGCTTCTGGTCAAGCAGGATGACTACATGGGCGAGAAACCCAAGTCGATCAAAGCCGCCGAGGATGGCAAGGTCATCCTGCAGAACGGTGAGGCGCCCAAGACCGTCGAACTGGCCAGCATCCAGCAGATCATCAAGCCCAAGCCCGTGGTCACCGACCTGCAGATCAAGGGCAATGTCGACATGGGCCTGGACTACAAGCGCGCCGAAACCGATACCGACGACTATAACGTCGCCTTCAAGACCACCGCCCGGCACGGCAAGTGGCGCCACATCGGCTCGGGCGAGTACAACCGCGAGTCCCAGGACAGCGTCGTCACCACTGACAATTTCGCCTTGGAATACTCCCTCGACCGCTTCTTCACCGATCAGTGGTTCTGGCAAGGGCGCCTGGATTACAAGCGCGACAAGATCGAAGACCTGGAGCGCCAGCGCACCATCGGTACCGGTCCTGGCTACCAGTTCTGGGATGACGAACTCGGGGCGTTCTCGCTGGGCGGCCTGTTCAACCGCACCGACTTCCAATACGCCGACGGCGACAAGGACAACTTCTATTCCGTGGCCATGAAGTGGGACTACAACCGCTACCTGATCGGCAAGACGGTGGAGTTCTTCACCAACGGCGAACTTGGCAAGCCGATCAGCAACGTGGCCGATTACAGCCTGGATGCCGAAGTGGGCCTGCGCTACAAGGTTACCGAATGGGCATCGCTCAATCTCAAGGCCGAAAAGGACCTGGTCAGCGGCACCAGTGGCGCCGACCTCGACAGCACCCGTTACACAGCTGGTTTCGGCGTCGCCTGGTAACCTTGCAATACGCCGACACATGTCCGCAAGGCCGCGAGGGACGCGGGTTTTGCGGGCATGTGCGGTGCCATCGATTCGCCCCTGCCTTGAATTAACGATTTATTGACGTCATCTAGGGTCTACTGGAAGGCATTCTTCCGTAGAGGAAACCATTTGATGCGCGCTTTTCTATTGCTGTTCCTGTTGTTCCCCGTATTGGAACTGTACGTCTTCTTCAAGGTGAGCACTGCAGTCGGGTTTTTCCCCGCGCTGTTGCTCATCATTGCCGGCTCGGTGCTGGGTGTATTGGTGATGCGCGTGGCCGGCCTGGCCACGGTTCTGCGCACCCGCGCCAGTCTGCAGCGGGGCGAGCTGCCTGCCGAGCAGATGTTCAATGGCCTGGTCACCGCAATGGGCGGTGTCCTGCTGATCGTGCCCGGCTTCATCACCGATGTGTTCGGCGTGCTGTGCCTGCTGCCCTTCACCCGGCATTTCCTGATCCGCAAGGTGCGGGAGCGGGCCCAGGCGCAGGCCATGCGCCAGCGCGCGTTCGCCGATGACATGCCACCCTCGGGTGGTTCGACCCAGGCCTATCGCGCCCACGTGATCGAAGGCGAGGTCATCGAAGGTGAAGTGGTCGGACGCGAAACAGGGCGTACCGATCGCTGAAAAATGCCTTGCAGCGTGTCGACGGCGCCTTCGGGCGCCGTTTCTTTTGGCCGTCGGCATGGAAATTTTTCACCCTGGCCCTTGTAATCCCGCGCGCCGACCTCATGTATGGGTCACCGCAAGGTTTGTGGCATCAGCGCCACACATGTTTCCGCGTCTTGCGCTGCAAGACGCGACCGGTTACGCCGGAAGATCCACGCCGCCGGTACACACCGGCCGATGAAAACCATAATTAGGAGAGATCGACAATGAAGCTTCGTCCTCTGCATGACCGCGTCGTTATCCGTCGCAGCGAAGAAGAGTCCAAAACCGCTGGCGGTATCGTTCTGCCAGGTTCGGCCGCTGAAAAACCCAACCGTGGCGAAATCGTCGCAGTGGGCACCGGCAAGATCCTGGATAGCGGCGAAGTCCGCGCGCTGGCCGTCAAGGTGGGTGACAAGGTGGTCTTCGGCCCTTACTCGGGCAGCAACACCGTCAAGGTCGACGGTGAAGACCTGCTGGTGATGAGTGAGAACGAAATCCTCGCCGTCGTCGAAGGCTGATACCACTGAACGCCCGTTACTCCCCAGTATTCAAGGAAATCGATCATGGCTGCTAAAGAAGTTAAATTCGGCGACTCCGCCCGCAAGAAAATGCTCACTGGCGTCAACGTCCTGGCTGACGCGGTAAAAGCGACCCTGGGCCCGAAAGGCCGTAACGTGATCATCGAGAAAAGCTTCGGCGCTCCGACCATCACCAAGGACGGCGTTTCCGTTGCCAAGGAAATCGAGCTCGAAGACCGTTTCGAAAACATGGGCGCGCAGCTGGTCAAAGACGTTGCCTCCCGTGCCAACGATGACGCAGGCGACGGCACCACTACCGCTACCGTTCTGGCTCAAGCCATTGTCAACGAAGGCTACAAGGCCGTCGCTGCTGGCATGAACCCGATGGACCTCAAGCGCGGCATCGACAAAGCGACCATCGCCGTCGTTGCTGAGCTGAAAAACCTGTCCAAACCATGTGCCGATACCAAGGCTATCGCTCAGGTCGGCACCATCTCCGCCAACTCCGACAGCTCCATCGGCGACATCATTGCCGAAGCCATGGAAAAAGTCGGTAAAGAAGGCGTGATCACCGTTGAAGAAGGCACTGGCCTGGAAAACGAACTGTCGGTTGTAGAAGGCATGCAGTTCGACCGTGGTTACCTGTCCCCGTACTTCGTCAACAAGCCGGAAACCATGGTTGCCGAGCTGGACAGCCCGCTGATCCTGCTGGTCGACAAGAAAATCTCCAACATCCGCGAAATGCTGCCGGTGCTGGAAGCCGTTGCCAAGGCCGGTCGTCCGCTGCTGATCGTTTCCGAAGACGTCGAAGGCGAAGCCCTGGCGACTCTGGTCGTGAACAACATGCGCGGTATCGTCAAAGTCGCTGCCGTCAAGGCGCCTGGCTTCGGTGACCGTCGCAAGTCCATGCTGCAGGACATCGCCGTATTGACCGGCGGCACCGTCATCTCCGAAGAGATCGGCCTGAGCCTGGAAAGTGCCACCCTGGAGAACCTGGGCAGCGCCAAGCGCGTGACCATCTCCAAGGAAAACACCATCATCGTTGACGGTGCTGGCGTTGAAGGCGACATCCAGTCCCGTATCAACCAGATTCGTCAGCAGATTGGCGAAACTTCCTCGGACTACGACCGTGAAAAACTGCAGGAACGTCTGGCCAAGCTGTCTGGCGGCGTTGCAGTGATCAAGGTAGGCGCTGGTTCCGAAGTTGAAATGAAAGAGAAGAAAGCCCGCGTTGAAGACGCCCTGCACGCAACCCGCGCAGCCGTCGAAGAAGGTGTGGTTCCTGGCGGTGGCGTTGCGCTGATCCGTGCTCTGGAAGCGCTGACCAACCTGACCGGCGACAACGCCGACCAGAACGTCGGTATCGCTGTACTGCGTCGCGCAGTCGAAGCACCGCTGCGCCAGATCGCTGCCAACTCCGGCGACGAGCCAAGCGTTGTGGTCAACGAAGTCAAGAACGGCGCAGGTAACTACGGTTACAATGCTGCAACTGGCGTCTACGGCGACATGATCGAAATGGGTATCCTGGATCCTACCAAGGTGACCCGTTCGGCATTGCAGGCTGCAGCTTCCATCGGTGGTCTGATCCTGACGACCGAAGCAGCCATCGCTGACAAGCCGAAAGCCGAAGGCGCAGCTGGCGGCGGCATGCCAGACATGGGCGGCATGGGTGGCATGGGCGGCATGATGTAAGCGAGCCCTCGCGCTCTACCTGTTTACAGGTAAGAAAAACCCCGGCCAGTCATGGCCGGGGTTTTTTTATGCCTGCCCAGCCTATAAGCTGCGCGAGCCCCGTCGGGGCGACAGCAGCACTCGGAGATCTGCCCATGCGAATCCTATTGGTTGAAGACAACCGCGACATCCTGGCCAACCTGGCCGATTACCTGGGTATGAAAGGCTACACCGTCGACTGCGCCCAGGACGGTCTGTCCGGCCTGCACCTGGCGGCCACCGAACATTACGACCTGATCGTGCTCGACATCATGCTCCCGGGCATCGACGGCTATACGCTGTGCAAGCGCCTGCGCGAAGACGCGCGACGCGATACGCCGGTGATCATGCTCACTGCACGCGATCAGCTCGATGACCGCCTGCAGGGCTTTCGTTCCGGTGCCGACGACTACCTGCTCAAGCCGTTCGCGCTGTCCGAGTTGGCGGCGCGCATCGAAGCGGTCCTGCGCCGTGCCCAGGGCGGTGGTCGTCGCTCGCTGCAGGTCGGCGATCTGATCTACGACCTCGACACCCTGGAAGTCACCCGCGAGGGCCGCCTGCTCAAGCTCAACCCGGTGGGCCTCAAGCTGCTCGCCGTGCTGATGCAGAAGAGCCCCCATGTGCTGCGCCGCGAAGTGCTGGAAGAAGCCCTGTGGGGCGATGACTGCCCCGACAGCGACAGCCTGCGCAGTCACGTCCACCAGTTGCGTCAGGTGATCGACAAACCGTTCGACAAGCCTCTGCTTCACACCGTGCATGGCGTGGGTTACCGCCTCGCCGAAGGCCGCGATGGAGTTTAAGCAGAGCCTCGCACAACGCATCATCATCGCCTTTGCCTTGATGAGCGCCCTGGTGGCGGGCGCTTTCGCGGTCGGTATCGTGGCCACCGTGCACCTGGTCGAAGAACGGTTGATTTCCGCAGGCCTGGGCGGCGACCTGCAGCGCCTGCTGCTGATGGACAACGGCGCCGACTGGAGCCACCGCCCCGAACCCGACCAGTTGTTCTACTACGATGGAGGTCCCGGCGAATTCGAGCTGGCGCCGGACGTGAAACATTTGCCGGTCGGCTTCCACGAGGTGTTCCGCGACAAGTTGTCCTACCACGCGATGATCCAGGTGGTCGACGGCCGTCGCTACGCCCTGTTGCAGGACCAGAGCGATTTCGAAGAGCGTGAGCGCGTGCTGTTCGCCGTGGTACTGGTGGGTTTCGTTCTCAGCCTGGCCCTGGCGATCTTTCTCGGCTGGGTGCTGGCGCGCAAGGTCATGGCGCCCGTCGTGCGCCTGGCGCGTCAGGTCCGCCATCGTGATCAGATCCTCGGCATGGCGCCGCCCCTGGCGCCGGACTACACGGCCGACGAAGTCGGTGAGCTGGCCGTGGCGTTCGATGCCACCCTTGGCCGCCTGCGCGATGCACTGACCCGCGAGCGCCTGTTCACCAGCGACGTCAGCCATGAATTGCGCACGCCGCTGATGGTACTAGCCAGTTCCTGCGAACTGCTGCTGGAAAATCCGGCACTGCCCGAGCGATCGCGCGCCCAGGTACAGCGCATCGCGCGCGCCTGCGAGGACATGCGCGATCTGGTGCAGACTTTCCTGATGCTGGCGCGCGCTCAGCGCGATGACAGCGGCCGCGTGGCACCAGCCACCCTGGGGCAGGTCGCCGAAGACCTGATGACGCAGTGGAGACCGGCGATCGAAAAGAAGGGCCTGAGCCTGGAGTTCGTTGCTGGAACGCCTTTGGCGCAGACCTACAACGGTACCTTTCTACACGCCGTGATGGGTAACTTGTTGCGCAACGCGCTGCATTACACCGACCAAGGCTTCATCCGCCTGACGCTCGACGCAACCAGCTTCCATGTGGAAGACAGCGGCGTGGGCATTCCCGAGGCTCAGCGAGAGGCCATGTTCCAGCCGTTCGTGCGCGGCCCTGAAAAGCGCGGAGAGGGGCTGGGCCTGGGGTTGTCGCTGGTTCAGCGCATCTGCGAAGACCAGGGCTGGCAGGTTCAGTTGGAGCCTGTCGAACCGCACGGCTGTCGCTTCACCATCGAACTTGGATTGGGCAAGCACGCATTGGCCTGATGCTTGCTTCCAACTGCCGCGTGCCATTACTGTAGGAAATATCCTGTATCACCTAGGAAATTTCTGACAAATTTTTCACAGTGACATGACCTGGCCATGACGGTTGGATGAATAAGGTGTGCGCCATCTGTCCTAGAGGCGTGCCCCATGTCCGATCCCGTCAAGTTGGAATTTTCCGAGAAGTATGACCGCGCCCACGCGCAGAAATATTTTGATAAACATCGCAACAGTTTTGCTCGACGCATGTCACACAGGCGCGACGAGCAACTGGCCCGTAAGGCACTGGCGCTGGTCGGCGAGCCTGGCCTGGTGCTGGACCTGCCGTGTGGTGCCGGTCGCTTCTGGCCGCTGCTGGCCGAGAAGCACAACCGCGTGATCATCGGTGCGGACAATTCGGCGGCGATGGTCGAAACGGCGTGCGCCTCGCAACCCAAGGAGATCGTGGAGCGGGTGCAGCCGTTGCAGACCTCGGCGTTCGATATTGCGCTGCCGGACAATTCGGTAGACAGCATCTTTTGCATGAGGTTGCTGCACCACATCGGTGAAGCCGAACACCGCCTGACCATTCTCAGGCAGTTTCACCGGGTAACCCGTGACAGCGTGGTGTTGTCGCTGTGGGTCGACGGCAACTTCAAGGCCTGGAAGCGTGAGCGGGCCGAACAGCGTCGACGTCTGCGCAACGATCAGGACGAGTATCAGAACCGCTTCGTGTTGCCTGCGGCAACCGTGGAAGCGGAGTTCATCCAGGCCGGTTTCCGTATTCAGGAGCGCCTGGACTTTTTGCCGATGTACGCCATGTGGCGAGTATACGTTCTACGTAAGGGGTAAGCAGGATGGCGGTTGAGGGCATGACGGCAGGCACGGTAAGCGGCAAGGCCGGCTTCGATCACTACTGGCGGCAGCAGGGCGCGTGGGTGGAGGAGCCCAACGTGCGCCGTGGCGGCGAAAGCGGCGTGCAACGCCTGTTCGCGGCCGACGGGCAGATGATCTACGTCAAACGTCAGGTCGGACACATCTATCGCAGCTGGCTGCACCCGTTTGGTCGTCCCACGGTATTGCGCGAACGCGATGCGTTGACCGCGCTCTACCAACTGGACGTCAACGTGCCGAAGATGATCTTCTGTGGCACCCAGCGCGACGAGAACAACGAGTGGCAAGCACTGCTGGTGACGAAGTCGCTGGACGGTTTCGAAGAGTTCGAGCATTGGTTGCAGGGTGGCGGTCGCGAGCGTCATGGCGAAGCAGTCTACGAACAGGTTCTGCAGAGCCTGGCGACCAACCTGGCGCGCATGCACCGCGGACGCTGGCAACACAGCTGTATCTACATCAAGCACGTATTCGTCCGCGTGACGGGCGAAGGTAGCAATGCGCGCGGTGAAGTGGCGCTGCTGGACCTGGAGAAGTGCCGTCAACGCATGACCGCTCAGCAGGCGGCCTCACACGACATGAAGCAGCTGCGTCGCCATTCGTCGTTCAGTGATCCGGACTGGCGCAAGCTGATCTACCTTTATGAGGCGGCATTCGGCAGCTCCATCAAAGGTTTACAGTGATGAAACTAGAAATCGCACGAGGTTTGTTTCTGGTGGCGGCGCTAGGCGTGGCCACCGCGGCGGTAGCAGCGTGGGAACAACCGCGCTCGGCCATCCTCAGCGCTGCCCACGGCGAGGGCAACTGTCCGTTGCCGCGCTCGCAGAAGGCGCAGATGGCCGTCACTCCGGACAAGGATTTCATCCTGTTCATGCTTGGCCTGAGCCAGGGCGTACGCACTCAGGGGTAAGGCACCCAGCTCACCTGTATTCAAGCCACGTTCAGGTGCAGGTACAGGTGATTGTCCCAAAGCCCCGACGGCAGTTGCAGCGGCGCTCCCACCAGCTGTGGAGCGCGGCAGTCGTAGTAGCGGCAGCGGCCTTGCCCCGAGGTCACCACGAAACCATCTTCCACGGCACCGACGCCCGCGCAATCGGGCAGAGTGCCGTCGTGTTTCACCGCACCGCTGTCCATGTCCCAGATGAAGAAACGGTTGGCCCTGGGCGCGGTGAGTGCCACCAGGCGCAGTTCGCTGTGCACTGCGACGCTGGCGGTGTAGTGCCCCATCGACTGCAATTGTTCCAGCGAAACAGGGAAGGCCTGAAAGGCCTGGCCCGGTCGCTTGACGGCCAGCAGCGGGGCGCTCTCGTGGCTCGGGCCCATGAACTGCTGACAGGCGAACACGGTATCGTCGGCACTGATCGCCAGATGCCGCACGCTGTTCATCGGCTGCTCCAGGCATTCCTTGCTCAGCAGCGAGCCATCGCGACGCATCATCACCAGGCTGGGCTGCATGGCGTCCAGGTTCATCTCGACCCGGCTTTCAGCTTCGGTGCGGATGCCACCGTTGGCCACCACCAGGGTTTCGCCGTCCGTCATCCATGACACCTGATGCGGGCCGATACCGTGGGTGGACAACTCGCCGCTGTGCACCAGGCGCCCATCGACGAAGCGATAGACACCCAGCACGCCACGGCCTGGATCGGTGGTGTCGTTCTCGGTGGCATACAACCATTCGCCGTCCTTGTGAATCACGGCGTGGCCATAGAAATGCCGATCAGGGCGCGATTCCAGGGTTTGCAGCAGCGCCCCATCGCGCAGGTCGATCAGGTAACTCTGGGTGCCGGGACGACGCGCGACGAAGATGGCCACCGGCAAGGTCGGGTGGTCGACGATGTCATGACAGCGTTGGCCGACCTGGGTGGCGAACACCTCACGGCCGTCCAGCCGATAACCCACGGCGTAGTGCCCGCCATCGGCATCGTCCCGGGCTGACAGCAACAGCGGTTCACGCTGTGCGTGCCTGGACAGTGTCCAATTGCCCAGGGTGAGGGCCTTGAGCAGCACTTGGGTCAGCTTCTGCGCCGAGCGTGCGATCATCGTCAGTCACCGTCGTTGGCATTGAAGCCCAGCTGGATGTTCAGGGCGCGGGCCAATTCGCCTTCGTGCAGGCGGTGGACCACGTTGAGGCTGTCATAGAGGGTGTTGAGAAACTGTTTGCCGGCATCGTCGCCAAGCAGGTCGCCCAGGCTGCGCGTGTTGCTGTCGAGCAGCTTCATGGACGTAGCGTAGGCCGCATCGATCTTGTCCGCCAAGGCTTTCTGGTCGCTGGGCAGCAGGCCGCGCAGGCCCTTGTTGTCGACGCCGACCCAGACGGTCTGCGCGGCCGCCAGACTGGCCCGCACGCTGTGTATCGACTGGACGCTTCGCCAGGCTTCGGCCTGGTAGGGTTGGGCGATGCCCTTGGTGAGGCGGCCCATGGGCGCGCCGAGCTTCTTCTTCAGGGTGTCGAGTGCGGTGACCTGGGCCCGCAGGACGTCGGCGATGGCCTCGTGGGAATCGGCGTAGCGCTGGTTGGGAAACTTGGTCATCTGCGCAAGCATGCCGTCGGCGCTGTTCCAACTGGCGAGAATCTCTTCGGCCAGTGCTTTCTGGTGCTCGCCGATGGCAGTGAGCAGCGGGCAATAGCGAGCCTTCTGCGCGGCATCGGCAATTTCCGGCTTGCTGTCGAAAAGGATGTACTCGTACGCCGACAGGCCCTGCACCACCACGCTGGCCTTGGCCAGGCTCTGTGCATCGATGGGTTGCTCGGCGTTGGCGAGCTGCTCGACCTGGCGCCCGACCAGGTTTTTCTTGTCCGGCCAGAACTGCACCGACCAGGCCTTGTTGCCTTCGGCCAGCGGGCCGATCAGCAAGGGTTGCAGCTCGGCCCAGGCTTTTTGCGCCTTGAGGAAATCAGCGCGCGCGGCGTCCAGTGGCTGGGAGCCTTGGCAGAATGCCAGGGCGCTGGCGGCCAGTTGCCGATCGGCTTCTACCCAACGGCTATAAGTCGGCAGGATGACCTGCTTGGCGATGGCAGCACTGGTGACGGCTTGCTGGTCTTGGGGCGAGCAGGCGCCCAGTGCCAGGGCAGCGAGGCCGGTGAAGAGCAGCTTGGGACGGAACATGTAGGCTCCTGAAACGTGTAGTCATCTAGAGAGAGTTCAAGAACGCCAGCAGCGCAGCGCGCTGCTGGTCGTCGAATTGCAATACCTGCTGTTTCGCCGCTTCGGCCTCGCCGCCGTGCCACAGCACGGCCTCGAGCAGGTTGCGCGCACGGCCGTCGTGAAGGAACTGGCTGTGCCCGCTGACCGTTTCGCTCAAGCCGATGCCCCACAGCGGCGGCGTCCGCCAGTCCTGTGCGCCGGCCTTGAACTCGCTGCGTCCGTCGGCCAAGCCTGGGCCCATGTCGTGCAGCAGCAGATCGGTATAGGGGCGAATCGTCTGGTTGCGCAACTCCGGTTCCGCGGCGTCGCTTGCCGTGGTGTATTGCGCCACATGGCAACCCTGACAGCCAGCCTGGTAGAACAGATTCTTGCCGGCCAGCACCTGCGCAGAGTCGACGTCGCGGCGTGCAGGTACGCCCAGGTTGCGGGTGTAGAACAGCACCAGGCGCAGAATGTTATCACTGACTTCGGGTTCGCCGCCCGGGCCATTGCCATTGATCGCCCCACGGCAGGCGGTTTGCGCCGCCGTGCACTCATCGAACGGACGCAGCGAAGTGGTCAGCCCCATGTCGCCGGAGAAGGCATGCACATTCTGCTGATTCAGGTTGGGCTGCCCGGCTTTCCAGCCGAAGCGGCCGAGCACGGTACGGCTCTGGGCATCGTCCCATACCTGGTTGGGCCGACCCTTGATCGGGCCGGCGGTCTCGGCCTGGTGACGGGCATTGGCCAGGATGTCCTGCTCGCTGATCGCTTCGAGCAGGCCCAGACCGATCATCGGTGGCGCGATCCGCGCGGAGAAGCGTGTATCGGGATGCAGGTCGCCGTAGCCCAGTTGGCTGATCTGCAACTGCGGCTTGCGCAGTTCGATCTGCGTACCGTCCTTGAAGCGCACCGGCACGCTCTGGTAGGTCACCCGTACCTTGCCTTCAGGGGCGTGACCGGGGATGGCCATGTCCTGCAATTGCGTGCCATAGACCGGTTCGGGCACCACGCCCAGACGCTCGATCTCGCGCAGGTAGTTCGGGCTGTCGGGCAGCGACAGGCGTACCAGCATGGACACGGCACTCAGCGCGTCGTCCTCGGGTGGGTGGCCGCGACCGTCCTTGATGTGGCAGTTCTGGCAGGCATTGGTGTTGAACAGCGGCCCCAGGCCGTCGCGCGCGGTGGTGGTGGATGGCGCGATGACCCACGGGCTGCGGAAGAAACTGTTGCCCACGCTGAAATCCAGGCGCCGGACCGGTGACAGATTGGCCGAAGGCATGGAGTAGGCGTTGACGTCGAATTTGCGCACCGTGGCCTGGCCCGCGCTGTTCGCTTCGCCAGGTTCGGCCTGGGTGAAGCGCGGGGCGTCGTCGCACCCGCCCAGGCCGCAGGCCAGAAGCAGAGAGACGAAGCAGGGCAGGGCTGTGCGCATGGTCTGGAAGCTGTGGGAATCGGTTGAAAGTTTGGCGATGGGGCTGTGAAAGCCTGGCGGGCAGCGGACTCGCCGCCCGCTTCGCCTCTACGGGCTTTCGAGCCTTGGGTGAACGGGCTGCACCGGACGCGCGAGTGCCTGTCGGTGCAGCCCGGATCGATCAGAACTCGTGGTCGGCGGTGTCCGGGTTGAGATCGGTAATACCCAGTTTGCCGGCGGCCTGCTCGATAGCGCCGGTCTGCTTGACCAGGGCGGCGATGGCATCGCGCACCACTTGCTGGCCGGCGGCGTTATCGCTGCTGATCAGCTGGTCGAAGTGCTCGCCCTTGTTGGCGCGGTCGACGATGGCCTGCATCTTGGCTTCGGTGTCGGCCAGGTCGGCCTTCAACGCGGTATCGGTGGCCGGGTCGGCCTTGGCCACCAGCGAGGACAGGCTTGCACCGGTCAGCTTGGTGCCGTCGGTACGGGTGTACTCGCCCAGGTAGACGTTGCGGATACCCTTGGCATTGTAGAACGCCGAGTTGTGCGTGTTGTCGCTGAAGCAGTCGTGCTCGTCTTCCGGCGAGTTGGCTTCCAGGGCGACCTTCATGCGCTCGCCGGCCAATTCGCCGAGGGACAGGCTGCCCATGCCGAAGAGCATCTTGCGCAGGCCGCTGTCGACCGGCTCGCCCACCAGGGTGGCGCGGTAGTTGTCGGCGACGTTGGGTTTCCAGTTGGCGAGCATCTCTTCGAGGTCGCTGACCAGTAGGTCGGTGACGGCCTTGAGGTAGGCACGACGACGGTCGTTGTGGCCACCGGTGGCACCGGCGCCTTCCAGGTAGTCGGACGCTGGACGGTTGCCGGCGCCTGGGCCGGTACCGTTTAGGTCCTGGCCCCAGAGCAGGAATTCGATGGCGTGGTAGCCGGTAGCGACGTTGGCTTCCGAACCACCGAGTTCGTTCAGGCTGGCGAGCTTCTCGGGCGTGATGTCGCTGACGTCGACCTTGTCTTCACCGACCTGGATGATTTTGTTGGCGATGATGTTGGCGGTAGCGCCGGGGTTGCCCAGGGCGTGCTCGTAGCTCTTGTCGGTGTAGTCGATCAGGCCTTCGTCCAGGGGCCAGGCGTTGACCTGACCTTCCCAGTCATCGATCAAGGTATTGCCGAAACGAAAGGTCTCGGTCTGCAGGTACGAAGGACGCGAGGCAACCCAGGCATCGCGCGCAGCTTTCAAGGTGGCGTCGCTGGGCGCGGCAAGGAAGGCGTCGACGGCTTTCTGCAATGCCTGAGCGGTGGTCAGGGCATCTTCGAACGTGGCGTGCACGATGTCCGCGTAGTGGGCGACCACGGCCTTGGCCGCAGCCTCGTCGAGGGTGCCGGAAGCCGTGGGCACCGCAGCCGGGGCCGCCGGCGCTGAGGCGGCCGGGGCTGGGGTCTGGGCGGCGGTGGTGGTTTGCTTGTCCTTGCTGTCGCAGCCGGCAAGAGCGATGGCGATGGCCAGCAGACTGGCGGTGGCCAGGGGCGTACGAATCATGGCGAAATCCTGCGTCAAGAGTGGCGAGCGGGCGCGCGGAGGGCGCGCAAAACTGCGCCATAATGCGAAAGATATGCATTTTCTGTAAAGGGCTAATGTGAAAAAAGCTTCAGGCTGACGCGTTGCGCTAACTCTGCGACGGCGTCGAGGTGAGGTGGGTACGGCTGCGCTCCGATTGCTTGAGCAGGGCCGTCAACTCACGCGCCGCCAGCGGCTTGCTGTAGAGGTAGCCCTGACCTTCGTGGCAACCCTGGGCGACGATGTAGGCCTCCTGCTCCAGAGTTTCGACACCTTCGGCGATGACCTGCATGTTCAGGCTCTTGCCCAGCTGGATGATGGCCCGCACGATGGTCGCGTCATCCTCGTCGCTGAGCACGTCCTGGACGAAACTCTTGTCGATCTTGATCTTGTCCAGAGGCAGCGACTTCAGGTAACTGAGCGACGAATAACCGGTGCCGAAGTCGTCGATGGCAATCAGCGCGCCCGAGCGGCGCAGGCTCAGCAGGTGCTGCGCGGCCGTGCTGATGTCTTCCATGAGGCCGGTTTCGGTCACCTCCAGCTCCAGGCTGCGCGGCGGCAGGCGGTACATTTGCAGGATGTTGCTGACGACGCGGGGCAGTTCGTTGTGGTGCAACTGCACCGTGGACAGGTTGACTGCCATGCGCAGGCCGATGAAGCCCTGGTCATGCCACTCGCGCAACTGGCTGCAGGCCTGATTGAGGACCCATTCGCCGATGGCGATGATGCTGCGGTTCTGCTCGGCCAGGGGGATGAACTGATCGGGGGGAACCAGGCCGTGTTCCGGGTGCTGCCAGCGCAGCAGCGCCTCGACGCCGACGATACTGTGGTCGCGGTAGCTGATCTGCGGCTGGTAGACCAGGTGCAGTTGATTGCGCGCCAGTGCCTCGCGCAGGTCCTTTTCCAGCTCGCGGCGTCGGCGCATCTCGGTGTCGACGCTGGCGATGTAGAACTGGTAGCGGTTGCGCGAACGGACCTTGGCCAGGGTCATGGTCTGCTCGGCTTTCTGCAGCAGCTTCTCGGTACTGTCGCCGTCTTCGGGAAACAGGGTGATGCCGATGGTGGCGCGCAGGCGGATCGAATGCTCGTCGAGCGCGAAAGGGGCATCGAGGTCGTCGAGAATGCGCTGCGCCAGCTCCGCTGCCTTGTAGGGCTGTTCGATGTCCGCCTGAACCAGCGCGAACTGGTCGCCGCCCAGGCGTGCCAGGTTGCCGAACCTGCCGCTGTGGGCCCGCAGGCGGTCGGCCAGGGCGCGCAGCAGGAGGTCGCCCGTCTGGTAGCCGAACTGCTCGTTGATGCCCTTGAAGTCATCCAGGCCGACGCACAAGACCGCGACCCGACGCTGCAGGCGATGCGCGTCAAGCAGGACCTTGTCCAGTTGTTGCTGCAGTTGCACGCGGTTGGCCAGGCCGGTCAGCACGTCGTGCTGGGCCATGTGCAACATGCTGTCTTCGGCTTCGTGGCGCAGCTGGGTGTTGCGCTCGATGGACGCCAGGAGCTGGTTGGCCGTGTTGACCCACAGGCCCAGCTCATTGTGCTCATGACCGCGTGGCAACGGCAGTTGGTATTCACCAGGCCGGTCGGGATTGATCTGCAGCAGGTGTTCGATGATTCGTGACAGCGGCTTGGTCAGCAGCCAGTGATAGATCAGGTACAGCAACAGACCCAGGGCCAGGGCGCGCAAGGTGCCGGAAATGAAGATGATCACCGAGCTGACGATGAAGTCCTCGCCATAGGTGGCGGTGTCCAGGGTGATGTGCAGGTCGCCGTAGTATTCGCTGAACGGGCCGCGACCGACCAGGCGGGTGCTGAAGCTGCGCTCCTGGCCCAGGATGCGATCGGTCAGCCAGCGGCTGCTCAAGCTCTGCAGTGGGCGCGAGCGTTCGGCCAGCATGGCTTCGTCGGGGTGGCCGATGGACGCTTGACGCACCGCTTCATCCTGAAACAGTCCTTCGATCACCTGCATGCCCATTTCCCGGTCCAGGCTGTAAAGCGCCTGGGTCGAAGGGTCGCGGAACATGGCCAGGATCCGCTCGGCGTCGGCGGAGATGGCCTGGCGGGTCTTGTAGCCATCGAAGACGATCTGCGCACAGCTGAGCACCATGCCCACGACCAGGGCCGACACCAGCACCGCGCGAAGCAACTTGACGGACAAGCTGTTCCTGACTTCCAGCTTCAATGGCAATTCCTTGTGTCGAACGCTTGGCATCAAGATGCCACGAGTATTGGCAACTTACCGTGGGCCGTAAAGCCACAAATGAACGCGAATCGTACCGATTGTCTCGAATGGCGACAGGCGCGCCAGTGTGTCGGCCGGCCTGGATGCATTCTTGAGCGACAATCTGGCAACAAGCTGGACGGGAAGTGCCATCGGCGAATGCAGGCGGGCACAAAAAAGCCCGGCACGAAGGCCGGGCTTTTCAGAAACGATGTGGCTTATGCAGTGAAGGCGCGGCCTTCGTACTGCTGGGCCACGAAGTCCCAGTTCACCAGGTTCCAGAACGCCTCGACATACTTCGGACGCACGTTGCGGTAGTCGATGTAGTAGGCGTGTTCCCAGACGTCGCAGGTCAGCAGCGGGGTGTCGCCGTTGGTCAGCGGGTTGCCGGCACCGATGGTGCTGGCCAGGGCCAGGGAGCCGTCAGCTTTCTTCACCAGCCAGCCCCAGCCGGAACCGAAGGTGCCGACCGACGTCTTGGTGAATTCTTCCTTGAACGTGTCGAACGAACCGAACGCGGTGTTGATGGCTTCGGCCAATGCACCGGTAGGCTGGCCACCGGCGTTGGGCGCCAGGCAGTTCCAGTAGAAAGTGTGGTTCCAGACCTGGGCGGCGTTGTTGAAGATGCCACCGGACGACGACTTGACGATTTCTTCGAGGGTCTTGCCTTCGAACTCGGTGCCAGGCACCAGGTTGTTCAGGTTCACGACATAGGTGTTGTGGTGCTTGTCGTGGTGATACTCCAGGGTTTCCTTGGAGATGTGCGGCTGCAGGGCATCGTGGGCGTAGGGCAGCGGCGGCAATTCGAAAGCCATGGTGATTCTCCTAATCAGGTCAGTTGCGGTTTGCGCACGGCCGATCACGGGCGGCCTGAGAAACGTCGGCGAGTTTTTACTCTTTGCGACGCAGTACCGGATCATAGCATCGGCATGGGGCCTTAACCACGCAACAACTGTGTGGGATAGAGGTTCCAGAGCCTTTGCCAGGTCAGACTGACGGTTTCAGGCGAACACCAGTTGCGCCGCGACTGCGAACATCATCACCGCCACCATCAGGTCGAGCAGGCGCCAGGTGGTGGGACGTGCCAACCAGGGGGCCAGCCAGGCCGCAGCCAGGGCCAGGCCGAAGAACCACACCAGCGACGCACTGGTGGCGCCGGCCACATAGGCCGCCGGTACGCTTTGCTGGGCGCCCAGTGAGCCGATCAACAGCACCGTGTCCAGGTACACATGGGGATTGAGCAGGGTCACCGCCAAGGCACTCAGCAGCACCGCCTTGCGCGAGCGCAGCCCGGTATTGTCGGCCCGTTCCAGGCTCTGCCGCGAGCAGGCACGGCGCAACGCCTGGGCGCCGTACCAGAGCAGGAACAGAGCGCCGCCCCAGCGCGCCACCGCCAGCAGCGTCGGATTGTGCGCCAGTAGCGTGGCCAGGCCGAACACACCGGCGGCCACCAGCAGCGCGTCACAGGTCACACACAGCAGGGCCACGGGCAGGTGATGCTCGCGGCGCAGGCTCTGCGCCAGAACGAACGCATTCTGCGTGCCGATCGCCATGATCAGGCCGAACGAAACCAGCAAACCATTCAGGTAACTCTGCCACATCGGTGTTTCTCCCTTTAGAAGCTGGCCATTGTGAGGACTGGCGCGGTATAAGAAAAACCAATAGTGCTGATCACTCATTAGGAAAACTGATGTTCGATTACAAGCTGCTCGCCGCATTGGCTGCCGTGGTGGAACAGACCGGGTTCGAGCGTGCTGCGCAGGTGCTGGGCTTGTCGCAATCGGCGGTGTCGCAGCGGATAAAACTGCTCGAAGCGCGGGTGGGTCAGCCGGTGCTGATCCGTGCCACGCCACCGGCGCCCACCGATATCGGTCGGCGCCTGCTCAACCATGTGCAGCAGGTGCGCTTGCTCGAGCGTGATCTGCAGGGGCAGGTGCCGACGCTGGATGAGCAGGGCATGCCCGAGCGCCTGCGCATCGCCTTGAATGCCGACAGCCTGGGCACCTGGTGGGCGGGGGCGGTAGGTGAGTTCTGCATTCGCGAGCAGTTGCTTCTGGACCATGTGGTGGAGGATCAGGACGTCGGCCTCAAGCGCATGCGTGCCGGTGAAGTGGCGGCCTGCCTGTGTGCCAGCGAGCGGCCTCTGGCCGGCGCGCGCAGTCTCTTGCTGGGGGCCATGCGCTACCGGGCGCTGGCCAGCCCCGGCTTCATGGCGCGGCATTTTCCCGACGGGTTCGCCCCGGCCCATCTGCCGCGCACGCCCGCACTGGTGTTCGGCCCCGACGACTATCTGCAACACCGCTTTCTGGCATCGCTGGGTCTGGCCGAGGGCTTTCTCCATCACCTGTGCCCCTCGTCCGAGGGGTTCAACCGTTTGGCCAAGGCCGGCATGGGTTGGGGCATGGTGCCAGAACTGCAGGTCGAGGACGCGCTGGCCGAGGGCAGTCTGATCGAGATCTGCGTCGGACATCCGGTGGATGTGCCGCTGTACTGGCATCACTGGCGCAACGGCGGACAGCTGCTCGAACGGCTCACGCAACATCTGCGCGACGGTGCCGGGAGCTGGTTGGTGCCGCTGTGAGCCCTGCGCGCGTCTATCGGTAGCAGGCGTCGTCCAGGCGTGCAGTGCACGCCAGTAAATCACCTCGAAGCACGCGGCAAAGCCCTTTTCCAGGCGAGCTGCGGTTACACATTGATCGATGTACAGCGGAGCAATTCATGAAGATTCTGGTCACCGGCGCAAGCGGCTTCATCGGCGGACGCTTCACGCGTCTGGCGCTGGAGCAGGGGCTTGAGGTGCGCATCAATGGTCGCCGGGCCGAAGGGGTGGAGCATCTGGTTCGACGCGGTGCACAGTTCACCCAGGGTGACTTGCTCGACCCCGATCTGGCCAAGCGCCTGTGCATAGGCATCGATGCGGTGGTGCATTGCGCCGGGGCCGTGGGTAACTGGGGCCGCTACCAGACGTTTCATCAGGCCAACGTCGAAGTCACCGAGAACGTCGTCGAGGCCTGTCTCAAGGAGCATGTGCAACGGCTGGTGTATCTGTCGTCGGCGGCGGTGTATGTCGACGGCCGCAGCCACCTCGGACTCAAGGAAGAGCGGGTGCCGAAGCGCCTGCGTGGCCATGAGGCGCGCACCAAGTGGCTGGCCGAGCAGAAGGTCCTGGGCGCCGCCGAGTTCGGCCTGGAAACCGTCGTGCTGCGCCCGCATCGGGTGACCGGCGCTGGCGACGGGCAGCAGTTCGCACGGCTGATCGAGCGGCAGCGCAAGAATCGCCTGCGGATCATCGGTGACGGCTTGAACAAGGTCGATTTCACCAGTGTGCAGAACCTCAACCAGGCACTGCTGGGCGCGTTGTCGGCGGGCGATACCGCGCTCAATCAGGTCTACAACATCAGCAATGGCGCGCCGATACCGTTGTGGGACGTGATCAACTACGTGATGCGCCAGCTCGAATTGCCCCAGGTGCAGCGCTATCGCGATTTCGGCCTGGCCCACGGCAGCGCTGCGCTCGGCGAGGCGGCCTGCCTGCTCTGGCCCGGCCAGCCTCGGCCGCGACTGTCGCGCTACGAGGTGCAGGCGCTGCACGAGCATTTCACGCTGGATATCAACCGCGCCCGACACTACCTGGGTTACGACCCGCGGACCTCGCTGTGGGCATCGCTGGATGAGTTCTGTGGCTGGTGGCGTGCCCAGGGCGCGCCCGGCGCCTGAGCCAATTGCCTCGGTGGTCGGTCGATGACCACCGTTGCGAGGTTATACTCGCGGTCCCGGCCATTACCCCGTGACACAAAGGTTTCTCACATGCGCAAAGATGCCCGCGACGACTTCGACGACAACCTGCCCAGCCTGCGCGGCGATACCCGCGACGATGACGACTTCGCCCCGGTGGGCGGCGGGCGCGAGCGCGAGGCGTTGTACTCGCGCAACACCCCGGTGGTGCGCGTCAAGGCGCCCAGCACCGGCGCGCTGTGGGCACTGATCGGGGCCTTGTTCATCGCCTTGGGCGGGCTGGGGTGGTGGAGCTTCCAGCAGATCAACCTGATGGAGCAGCAGTTGGTGGCGACCCAGGAAAGCTTCGCGCGCATCAGCGAAGAAGCGGCGGGGCGCCTACAGGACATCAGTGGCAAGGTTGCCAACACCCAATCCACTGCCGTGTCGGGCAGCGAAGCGATGCGGGCCGAGATCAAGCAGTTGCAGGACCAGTTGGCACAGCAGACCCAGCAGCAGAGTGGTGTGGCCGGTCAGCAGAGCACCTTGCAGACACGTCTGGAGCAGGCGGCGTCGCAAGTGGCCGCGCAGCAGGCGCTCAACGAGCAGTTGCAGGCGCAGTTGAAGAGCCTGGGCAGCGAGCTTGCCGCACTCAAGCAGGCCCAGCCGGATACCGGCAAGTTGCAGGCACGCCTGGATAGCCTGGACGGCGAGCTGGCCGCATTGAAGAAGAGCAACCCCAGCGCGCAATTGGAGCGTCTGGAGCAGGACCTGATCGTGCTCAAGAGCGAGCAGGAGAATCGCCCGGCGGCCAGCAGTGGGCCGAGCGTCAATGAATTCGATGCGTTTCGCGGGCAGGCGACGCGCAGCTTGACCACCTTGCAGAGTCAGGTGCAGAACCTGCAACAGCAGATCAGTCAGCTGCGGCGCTGAACGGCCGGGCGCGCCTGGTAGCGGCCCGGCCTGCCGCTTACATGCGCGGGTAGTCCAGATAGCCAGCAGCGCCCTTGGCGTAGAACGTTTCAGGGTGTGGCTCGTTCAGCGGTGCATCGGCCTGCAGGCGCTCGGGCAGGTCGGGGTTGGCGATGTACGGCACGCCGAAGGCCACGGCATCGGCGATGCCGTTGGCCAGGGCAGCGTTGGCCGAAGCCTTGTCGAAACGCTCGTTGACGATGTACGGACCGCCGAATGCATCACGCAGTTGCGCGGCCAGGCTGTCTTCCCCTTCCTTCTCGCGGGCACAGATGAACGCGATGCCACGCTTGCCCAGCTCGCGGGCCACATAGGTGAAGGTTTCGGCGCGGTTGGCGTCGCCCATGTCATGCAGGTCGGCGCGTGGCGAGAGGTGCACGCCGACACGGTCGGCGCCCCAGACGTCGATGGCCGCATCGGTCACTTCCAGCAGCAG
>NZ_DJUS01000131.1:4465-7654 GCF_002438365.1 Pseudomonas sp. UBA6276 | reverse complement strand
GGCTGGTGACGAACTTGCCTTCCTTACCGCAGAAAGGCGAGTCGTTGACCTGGAAGGTCATCGAAACGGTCGGCTCGTCGACGGTCAGTGGCTTCATCGCCTCGACGGTGTCCGGGTGGCACAGGGTGTCGGAGATGAACAGCGAGTCCATACCGCTGATGCAGACGATGTCGCCAGCAGCGGCTTCTTCGACGTCCACACGGTGCAGACCGTGGTGACCCATCAGCTTCAGGATACGGCCGTTGCGCTTCTTGCCGTCGGCACTGATGGCCACAACCGGGGTGTTCGGCTTGACCGAACCACGAGCGATACGGCCAACACCGATGACGCCCAGGAAGCTGTTGTAGTCCAGAGCGGAGATCTGCATCTGGAATGGACCTTCACGGTCCACGGCTGGCGCTGGAACGTTGTCGACGATCGACTGGTACAGCGGGGTCATGTCTTCGGCCATGTCGTTGTGGTCCAGACCGGCGATGCCGTTCAGGGCCGAGGCGTAGACGACTTTGAAGTCCAGCTGTTCTTCGGTGGCACCCAGGTTGTCGAACAGATCGAAGATCTGGTCCAGAACCCAATCAGGACGCGCGCCCGGACGGTCGACCTTGTTGATGCAGACGATCGGACGCAGGCCGGCTTCGAACGCCTTCTTGGTCACGAAACGGGTTTGCGGCATAGGGCCGTCCTGGGCATCGACCAGCAGCAGCACGGAGTCGACCATCGACATCACACGCTCTACTTCACCACCGAAGTCGGCGTGGCCCGGGGTGTCCACGATGTTGATGTGGTAGCCGTTCCAGTTGATGGCGGTGTTTTTCGCCAGAATGGTAATGCCGCGCTCTTTTTCCTGGTCGTTGGAGTCCATCACGCGCTCGTCGTTGAGCTCGTTGCGCTCCAGAGTGCCGGACTGACGCAGGAGTTTGTCTACCAGGGTGGTTTTACCATGGTCAACGTGAGCAATGATGGCGATGTTGCGTAGATTTTCGATCACTTGTGTATCTCGATCAGAGGATTCGGTTGCCGCGCATTCTACGTGGCGAATATTAATCAACGATGTTGCAACCGACCCTGTGGTCGGGGGGGCGATGGCGGATGGATCCGCCATTCAACCCCGGAACTCTATGTCGGACGATAAACGCGCACATTGGCATGTCCCTCACTCAACAAATGGTGAGCATGCAGTCGGCTCATGACGCCCCTGTCGCAATACAGCAAGTACTGGCGTGTGAAGTCCAGTTCCTTGAAGCGGTTGTTCAGGGCATAAAAAGGCATTGCCTTGACCTCGATGCCGGCCAGTGACAATGGCTGGTCTTCCTGGGCATCGGGGTGGCGGATATCGATGACGACCTGTCCGGGCAGCACCTGGCTGACCTCTTCGACTTCGATATCCCGGCCCAGCTGGTCGATGACTTCATCGATGGACACCAGCTTGGCACGCTCCAGCGCTCGCTCGAGCACGGCCATGTCGAAAGACTTCTCTTCATGGACAACGCGCGGCAGTTTTGCGCTGGTGGTCGGGTTGACCGAAATCACGCCGCAATATTCTGGCATGTGTTTGGCAAAATCGGCAGTCCCAATTTCAACTGCTTGATCGATGATGTCCTGTTTATGGCTGGCCAGCAGTGGACGCAACACCAATTTGTCGGTGGCGCTGTCGATCGCCGACAGGTTGGGCAGGGTCTGACTGGAGACCTGGGAGATGGCCTCGCCGGTGACCAGCGCAGGAATCTTCAACTGGTCGGCCAGGCGCGTGGCGGCACGCAGCATCATGCGCTTGAGGATCACGCCCATGTGGCTGTTGTCGACCTTGCCGAGAATCTCGCCCAGCACTTCTTCGAACGGCACGCTGATGAACAGCACGCGTTGGGAGCTGCCGTACTTCTTCCACAGGAAGTGAGCGACTTCCATCACGCCCAGTTCATGGGCACGACCGCCCAGATTGAAGAAGCAGAAATGGGTCATCAGGCCGCGACGCATGATCTGGTAGGCCGCGACAGTGGAATCGAAACCACCGGACATCAGAACCATGGTCTGTTCCAGAGCACCCAACGGGTAACCGCCCAGGCCATCGTGCTGGTCATGGATGACGAACAGGCGCTGGTCACGGATTTCCAGGCGCACCACGACGTCGGGCTTTTTCAGGTCGATGCCGGCAGCGCCGCACTCACGGCGCAACTGGCTGCCGACGGTGCGTTCCACGTCCATCGAGCTGAAGGCATGCTTGCCGGCACGCTTGGCACGCACCGAAAAGATCTTCCCAGGCAGCAGCGGGCCGAAGTGCGCCTTGCACTTGGCCACGATGTCGTCCATATCGCCCAGCGGGTATTCGTCCACTTGCAGGAAATGCGCGATACCTGGCGTGCAGCTCAGGCGCTCGGTCATCTCGCGCAACACCTTGGCGTCCGTCAGCTTGGTCTGGACTTCAAGGTTGTCCCACACGCCATTGACCACCAGCTGCGGGTCCAGGTCACGGAGCACCATGCGGATGTTCTTGGCGAGCTGGCGGATGAAACGCTTGCGCACCGGCGGGCTCTTGATGGTGATCTCTGGGAAGACTTTTACGATAAGTTTCATGAAAACAGCGCGCGAAATGCCAGCCTGAAAAGAGGGGCGCGGATTATAGCGGAAATTGCTCAAGGTTTGACCAGTTATCGTACGAACGGCCGAATGCACCATTCTGGACCGCCCGCAAACACCCCGCACCAAACCAGCGCACCCACATTCACCACCGCCCCCTGTAGCAGCGGCGCAAGCCGCGTCCCGCCTTTATACGCATCGATGCCTGAAACAAAGCATCACGCGGCTTGCGCCGCTGCTACAGGGGAATGTGCTCGAACACAGGGATCGTGCATATCGGCGTTGCGTCCATCACGGGGCACTGGCATGCAAATTGCTCCCTTGTGAGGCAGGTTGCCTTGGCCGACTATCGGGCCCGGCATCACTCATATTTGGGGCCCTCACCATAATCGGCCCTATTCCACCCCGGAGGACAACATGTCGAAGTCGGTTCAACTCATCAAAGATCATGACGTCAAGTGGATTGATCTGCGCTTCACTGATACCAAAGGCAAGCAGCAGCACGTGACCATGCCAGCGCGCGATGCACTAGACGACGACTTCTTCGAAGTCGGCAAGATGTTCGACGGCTCCTCCATCGAAGGCTGGAAAGGCATCGAAGCCTCCGACATGATCCTG
>NZ_DJUS01000131.1:0-4450 GCF_002438365.1 Pseudomonas sp. UBA6276 | reverse complement strand
CCGTTCACCGAAGAGCCGACCCTGATTCTGGTCTGCGACATCATCGAACCGTCGACCATGCAAGGCTACGATCGCGACCCGCGCGCCATTGCCCACCGTGCCGAGGAATACCTGAAGTCGACCGGTATCGGTGACACCGTGTTCGTCGGTCCCGAGCCTGAGTTCTTCATCTTCGACGAAGTGAAGTTCAAGTCGGACATCTCCGGCTCCATGTTCAAGATCTTCTCGGAACAGGCTTCCTGGATGACCGACCAGGACGTCGACGGCGGCAACAAGGGCCACCGCCCAGGCGTGAAAGGCGGATACTTCCCAGTGCCACCGGTCGACCACGACCACGAAATCCGTACTGCCATGTGCAACGCACTGGAAGAGATGGGTCAGGTCGTCGAAGTTCACCACCACGAAGTGGCGACTGCCGGCCAGAACGAAATCGGCGTCAAGTTCAACACCCTGGTCGCCAAGGCCGACGAAGTGCAGACCCTGAAGTATGTCGTGCACAACGTTGCCGACGCCTACGGCCGCACCGCTACCTTCATGCCCAAGCCACTGTACGGTGACAACGGCTCGGGTATGCACGTGCACATGTCGATCTCCAAGGAAGGCAAGAACACCTTCGCTGGCGAAGGCTATGCCGGTCTGTCCGATACCGCCCTGTACTTCATCGGCGGCATCATCAAGCACGGCAAGGCGCTGAACGGCTTCACCAACCCGTCGACCAACTCCTACAAGCGTCTGGTCCCAGGTTTCGAAGCACCAGTGATGCTGGCCTACTCGGCTCGCAACCGCTCCGCTTCGATCCGCATTCCTTACGTCAACAGCCCTAAGGGCCGTCGTATCGAAGCCCGCTTCCCGGATCCGGCAGCCAACCCGTACCTGGCCTTCGCGGCCCTGCTGATGGCTGGCCTGGACGGTATCCAGAACAAGATCCACCCTGGCGATGCCGCCGACAAGAACCTGTACGANNTGCGGCAGCCTGAAGGAAGCCCTGGAAGAACTGGACAAGGGCCGTGCGTTCCTGACCAAGGGCGGCGTGTTCAGCGACGACTTTATCGATGCCTTCATCGCTCTGAAGAGCGAAGAAGAAATCAAGGTTCGTACCTTCGTACACCCACTGGAATACGACCTGTACTACAGCGTCTGATCCCTGTGATGTGACAGAAAGGCCACCCTCGGGTGGCCTTTTTTCGTTGCGCGGTTGCCACAGCCGCGGTGCACCCGACCTGCCATTTGCTCTATGCTGGCCTTCATGCAAGCGCCACTCAGAGAAGTTTCCATGCGCTCACCCCTAGCCTCTCTTTTACTGCTGTGTTCGCTGCCTGCCGCCGCGCAGATCTACAAGTACACCGATGCCCAGGGCAACACCGCCTACAGCAACCAGCCTCCCGAGGGGCGTGCGAGCCAGACGGTCGAACTGCCGCCGCTCAACAGCGTCGAGTCGCCGCGCAAGTCGGCGCCGGTGACCCTGCCCAGCACGGCCGTCCAGGTGCCGCAGACTCAGTACAGCCAACTGGAGCTGACCGGCCTGCCGAGCGACGAAGCCCTGCGCGCCAACAACGGTACCTTCGACGTCGGCGTAGCGATCGTGCCCCGTCTACGCTCGGGGGACCGGCTGCGCCTGGTCCTCGACGGCCAGCCCTACGGCCAGCCGACCAACGTGCCGCGGTTGCAACTGGTGAACGTCGATCGTGGTGATCACAGCCTGGCGGTGCAAGTGGTCGACAGCCAGGAAGCGGTCATCCAGGAAAGCGCCACCGTTACCTTCACGGTGCAGCGGGTCCACCTTCCATGAGGTATTGGGCACTGCTCTGGCTGGCCTTGAGCACCGCGTCGGCCCAGGCTGCGGTGTACACCTACGTGGACGCCAATGGCAACCGGGTGTTCACCGACCAGCCCGGCAAAGGCGCCGAACGCGTGCCGATGCCGACACGCTCCGGCACCAGCGCACCGGCGACCGCCACACCGCCACGCACCGGCAAGGTGGCCGTTCCGACTAAATCGACGGTGATGCGCTATCAGATGCTGCGCATCCTCGGCCCGCTGCCGGACACCGCCGTGCGCGAGGAAGACGGTTCACTGATCGTCACCCTCACCAGCGAGCCGGCCTTGCAGCCGAACCATCGCTACCGCCTGCTGCTGGACGGTGAAATCGCGCAGGCCCCAGGCCGCAGCCCGGTATTCGCCCTGAGCAACGTTGACCGCGGCACCCATACCCTGGCTGCCGAGATCATCGATCAGGACGACCACGTGATCGAGCGCACACCTGCACAGCCGGTCCATCTGCAGCGCATCTCGCTGATCCAGAAACGCCGTGTCCATCCTTGCCGGAATGCCGATTACGGCGTACGTCCGGAATGCCCGCTCAAAGACAAACCCGAAGACGACTGAGCCGCGACCCGGCGGCTAACACTGGCGCACTCGATTGGTGCACTATCACGGCTGCCGAGAGTCGGAACGTGCCATTTTGGTTCGTCCTGGCGACATGCCACGGGTTTTCGCGCAGACGCTGAGCACCTGTGGCACTCATTTGTACGATCGGCGCTTCTTTTCGGAGCCTTGGTTTGGTTCTTGCATTTTCCCTGCACCAGCGAGTTTGTTTCGCGCGCGAACCCGGGCATTGCCGCGGGCGCCCTGTGCCAAAAGAGGTCACCTGTCCCCATGACCATCAGCGATGCCCTGCACCGACTGTTACTCGACAACCTCACCACTGCCACCATTCTGCTCAATGCCGACCTGCGCCTTGAGTACATGAACCCCGCAGCCGAGATGTTGCTGGCGATCAGCGGCCAGCGCAGCCATGGTCAGTTCATCAGCGAACTGTTCACCGAATCGACCGAAGCCCTGAATTCCCTGCGCCAGGCCGTCGAGCAGGCGCACCCCTTCACCAAGCGCGAAGCGATGCTGACCGCGCTGGCCGGGCAGACGTTGACGGTCGACTATGCCGTGACGCCGATCCTCAGCAACGGCGCGACCTGGCTACTGCTCGAAGTGCATCCGCGCGATCGCCTGCTGCGCATCACCAAGGAGGAGGCGCAGCTGTCCAAGCAGGAAACCACCAAGATGCTGGTGCGCGGCCTGGCCCACGAGATCAAGAACCCGCTGGGCGGCATCCGCGGTGCTGCCCAACTGCTGGCCCGCGAGCTGCCCGAGGAAAGTCTCAAGGACTACACCAACGTCATCATCGAGGAAGCCGACCGCCTGCGTAACCTGGTCGACCGCATGCTTGGCTCGAACAAGCTGCCCTCGCTGGCCATGACCAACATCCACGAGGTATTGGAGCGCGTGGCCAATCTGGTCGAGGCTGAAAGCCAGGGTTGCATCACCTTGGTGCGCGACTACGACCCGAGCATTCCCGATGTCCTGATCGACCGCGAACAGATGATCCAGGCGGTGCTCAACATCGTGCGCAATGCCATGCAGGCCATCAGCGGCCAGAACGAGCTGCGCCTGGGCCGTATCAGCCTGCGCACCCGCGCCATGCGCCAGTTCACCATCGGCCACGTGCGCCATCGCCTGGTCAGCAAGATCGAGATCACCGACAACGGTCCGGGCATTCCGGCCCAACTGCAGGAAACCATCTTCTACCCCATGGTCAGTGGCCGTCCCGACGGCACCGGCCTGGGGCTGGCCATTACCCAGAACATCATCAGTCAGCACCAAGGCTTGATCGAATGTGAAAGCCACCCCGGCCACACCACCTTTTCGATCTTCCTGCCGCTGGAACAAGGAGCCGCTTCGTCATGAGCCGTAGTGAAACTGTCTGGATCGTCGATGACGACCGTTCCATCCGCTGGGTACTGGAAAAGGCCCTGCAGCAAGAAGGCATGACCACCCAGAGCTTCGACAGCGCCGATGGCGTCATGAGCCGGCTGGCACGCCAGCAGCCCGACGTGATCATCTCCGACATCCGCATGCCCGGCGCCAGCGGCCTGGACCTGCTGGCGCGCATTCGCGAACAGCATCCGCGCCTGCCGGTAATCATCATGACCGCCCATTCGGACCTGGACAGCGCGGTGGCTTCCTACCAGGGCGGAGCTTTCGAGTACCTGCCCAAGCCGTTCGACGTCGACGAGGCGGTCTCGCTGGTCAAGCGCGCCAACCAGCATGCCCAGGAACAGCAGGGCCTGACCGAAGTCCCGGCATTGACCCGCACGCCCGAGATCATCGGTGAAGCGCCGGCCATGCAGGAAGTCTTCCGCGCCATCGGCCGACTCAGCCACTCCAACATCACCGTGCTGATCAACGGCGAGTCGGGCACCGGCAAGGAACTGGTCGCCCACGCCCTGCACCGGCACAGCCCACGGGCCGCATCGCCCTTCATCGCGCTGAACATGGCGGCGATCCCCAAGGACCTGATGGAGTCGGAGCTGTTCGGCCATGAAAAGGGCGCCTTCACCGGCGCGGCCAACCTGCGCCGTGGCCGTTTCGAACAGGCCGACGGCGGCACGCTGTT
>NZ_DJUS01000082.1:12844-18118 GCF_002438365.1 Pseudomonas sp. UBA6276 | reverse complement strand
CAACGCCTATCCGCAGTTCGACAACATGAAGGACGCGCGCGGAATGGCCATCAAGCTGCTGGGCGTGCCCGGCGATCAGCTGCTGCCCAGCCAGCAGGGACGCGGCGAGCAGGATTTCGTCATGTTCAACCATGCCAACTTCTTCGTCAGCGACGTGGCCGAGTATCGCCAGAACGTGGCGGCCCAGGCCGACGGCAAGAAGGTGATGGCCTTTCTGCCAGGCTGGGATCCGCGCCAATGGCAGGTGCGGCACCTGTTCATCGCCCTGGCGACCTTGTCCGAAGCACCGCCCAGCCCGCTGCTGACCACCTACTTTTCCGTGTCGCCGTACAAGTTCGGCAACCTCAACGCCAAGTTCCGCGTCACCCCGGAAGCGGGAACATGCCCGGCCTATACGCCACCGGCGCAGAATCGCGACGTGCCCAACTTCCTGCGCTCGGCGTTGTACCAGCAGCTGTCCACCGATCGTCAGCCGGCCTGCTTCGCCCTGCAGATCCAGACACAGGACGCCAAGCGCTACATGCCCATCGAAGACACCAGCGTGCGATGGAAGGAAAGCGACGCGCCCTTCCAGACCGTGGCCCACATCCAGGTGCCGGCTCAGGATTTCGACACACCCAAGCAGAACCTGATGTGCGACAACCTCAGTTTCAGCCCCTGGCACGGGATCGAGGCGCATCGCCCCATCGGCGGCATCAATCGCCTACGCAAAGCGGTGTACGAGGCGGTCAGCGCCTATCGTCTGGAACGCAATGGCGTCAGGTGAGCACGGTCCTGGAGCGCAACTCAGTTGCCGTTGCCCTGCAAGGCCGCCAGACGCGCCTTGATGCCAGCGGCGGTCTGCTCGCCCATCAATTGCTCGCGCAGCTTGCCCTGGTCATCGATGATGTAGGTGACCGGCAACCCCTGGCTGCGCGGCAGGGCGAAACGCGGCGCCGGGTCCTGGGCCAGTACCGGGAAATCGATCCCGAGCGTCTGGGCGGCGGCGCTCAATTCCTCACCCTGGAGGTTGTCGAAGTTCACGCCGAGCACCCGTACGCCCTGCCCTTGCAGGCTCTGCGACAGCGCATTGAGTTCGGGAATCTCGCGGCGGCAGGGTCCGCACCACACCGCCCAGTAGTTGACCACCAGCCAGTGCTTGTCCAGGGTCTTGGCACTGACCGGGTTGCCATGCTGATCAGGGCCGTAGTCACCCCCGCAACCACCCAGCAGCGCGGCCGCCAACAGCAGGCCCGCCAACGGTGCGAAGCGGGCCTTGATACGCCATTTCATGGATCTACCCTTCCTCATTCCTGCAGCTATGCGAAAAAGGCGACCGATCATCGCCACGTGGTTAGAATACCCGCCACTGGATGCCGGAGGCGACTTTTCCCATGACCGATCTGACCCTTTACCATAACCCGCGCTGCTCCAAATCCCGCGCGGCGTTGGAGCTTCTGCAAGCCCGTGGGCTCGAGCCCGTCATCGTGCGCTACCTGGAAACGCCTCCCGATGCCGCCACCCTGCACACGCTGCTGGGCAAGCTGGGCATCAGTGCCAGGGCACTGTTGCGCACCGGTGAAGAAGAATACAAAACCCTGGACCTGGCCGACGCCACCCTGGGCGAGGAACACCTGGTGCAAGCCATGGCCGCGCATCCCAAGCTGATCGAGCGGCCCATTCTGGTCAACGGCGAACGCGCGGTGATCGGCCGGCCACCGGAAAACGTACTGGAGATCATTGCGTGAACACACCCTACATCCTGGTGCTCTATTACAGCCGCCATGGCGCCACCGCCGAGATGGCCCGCCAGATCGCCCGCGGCGTCGAAGCCAGCGGGCTGGAAGCGCGCCTGCGCTGCGTGCCGGCGGTCTCGACCGAGTGCGAAGCCGTGGCACCGTCGATCCCCGAGCAGGGCGTGGTCTACGCCAGCCTCGACGACCTGAAGAACTGCGCCGGCCTGGCCCTGGGCAGCCCGACGCGCTTCGGCAACATGGCCGCGCCGCTCAAGTACTTCCTCGACGGCACCAGCAGCCTGTGGCTCAGCGGCGACCTGGTCGGCAAGCCGGCCGGAGTGTTCACGTCCACCGCCAGCCTGCACGGCGGTCAGGAAACCACCCTGTTGTCGATGCTCCTGCCCTTGCTGCACCACGGCATGCTCATCACCGGGTTGCCCTACAGCGAGTCGGCCCTGGTGGAAACCCAGGGCGGCGGCACCCCCTACGGTGCCAGCCACCATGCCGGTGCCGATGGCAAGCGTGTGCTCGACGAGCACGAGAAAACCCTGTGTCGGGCACTGGGCAAACGCCTGGGCCAGACCGCACAGCTGCTGAGCACTGCGCGTGGCTAAGTCCGATCGTAGAGTGCATCGCACGATGGCGGGCCACGCTTGAGCATCCACGCCTACACCAAGTACCCCGCCATGGCGTTCGGCGACGAGTCGCCGCTGGCCTGGATCAGCGAACACATCCGCGAGCACTATCAAGGCCATCGGCACACCTTCGTGGTGGCCATCGCCGGCAGCGTCGCCGTGGGCAAGAGCACCCTGTCCACGCTGCTCAAGGAACGGTTCGAGGGCTGGCCGGAAGCACCGCGGGTCGAGGTGGTCAGCACCGATGGATTCCTGTATCCCAACCGGATCCTGGAGGAGCGTCAGTTGATGCCGCGCAAGGGCTTCCCGGAGAGCTACCGCACCGACGACCTGAAGGCCTTCCTGCATGATCTCAGGCAGGGCGTTCGTGGTTTGCAGGTCCCGGTCTATTCCCAGGCGATCAAGGACATCGACGAGCACTTCCACCTGATCGACCAGCCGGACATCCTGATTCTGGAGGGGCTGAACATCCTCCAACTGGACCACGCCCACGACTTCTCCATCTACCTGGATGCCCCTACCGCCGACATTCGTCACTGGTACATGGAACGCTTCATGAGCCTGACCACTCTATCGGGCGACGCTGCACAGGCGCGCGCCGACTATTTGTGGGAAGAGGTCAACCTGAAGAACCTCACGGAAAACATCCTGGTGACCCGCGATCGGGCGCAGATGGTTCTGCACAAGGCACCGGACCACCGCATCGACGAGGTCTGGCTGCGCGAAGGCGACCTGCCCGTGCATTCATCCAGCAGTTGAGGACACCGGTTCCATGCAAGACTACAAGTGGCTGAACGAGTACTGCCTTAATCGCTTCGGCTCGCAGAAAGCGCTGGAGGCGCGTCTGCCGACGGCCAAGTCGCCGGCGCAACTGCGCAAGATCAGCGCCGACCGCTACCTCTCGACCATGGCCCTGCGGGTCTTTCGGGCGGGCCTCAAGCACAGCCTGGTCGACTCCAAGTGGCCTGCCTTTGAAGAAGTGTTCTTCGGCTTCGACCCGGAGAAGATCGTGCTCATGGGCGCCGAGCGCCTGGAACGGCTGATGCAGGACACCCGCATCATTCGCCATTTCGGCAAGCTCAAGAGCGTCCCGCGCAACGCCCAGATGATTCTCGACGTGGCCATGGAACACGGCAGTTTCGGTGATTTCATCGCCGACTGGCCGGTGGAAGACATCACCGGCTTGTGGCAGTACATCGCCAAGCACGGCAACCAGATGGGTGGGCTGTCGGCGCCGCGTTTCCTGCGCATGATCGGCAAGGACACTTTCATTCCCAGCTGGGACGTGGTGGCCGCGCTGAATGCCCAGGAGATCGTCGACAAGGTGCCCAGCTCCAAGCGCGATCAGGCCGCCGTGCAGGCCGCATTCAACCAATGGCACGCCGAAAGCGGCCGGCCGATGTGTCAGCTGTCGGCGATGCTGGCCTTTACCGTGAACCACTGATCCCCCTGCGCCTTGCGGGGCCCGCTTGGCGGCCCTGCCCGGCTAGCGCTCCGTACATCCCTGCTTGCAACGGCCCTCGCGCCGTATCGATCGAAACGGCAAATCTCGTCTACGCTTGATTTCCAGGGGCCTGACAGCCCTGAGCATGCCTGCGGCCGACGCGCTCGACGTCAAAATGTCATGCGCGTCCCCTACGTTGGCTCGGGTATTGCTGATCCTGATCAATCCAATCGTCGACAGTCCCCTCGTTTCGATAGGCGCCCATAGGAGCACCGGATGAAAAAGCTTTTCCTGGCCACACTGTTAGGTTCGAGCATCGCGTTGTGCAACCTGGCTTCGGCCGCGGATACCGATCTGCAAACCCTGGAAGCCGCGGCCAAGACCGAAGGCATGGTCAACAGCGTCGGCATGCCCGATGCCTGGGCCAACTGGAAGGGTACCTGGGAAGACCTGGCCAACAAGTACGGCCTCAAGCACATGGACACCGACATGAGCTCGGCCCAGGAAGTGGCCAAGTTCGCCGCCGAGAAGGACAACGCCAGTGCCGATATCGGCGATGTCGGTGCAGCGTTCGGCCCCATTGCCACCAAACAGGGCGTGACCCAGCCGTACAAGCCTTCCACCTGGGCGCAGATCCCCGACTGGGCCAAGGACGCCGATGGCCACTGGATGCTGGCCTACACCGGCACCATCGCGTTCATCATCAACAAGCAACTGGTCAAAGCCGAAGACGCACCCAAAAGCTGGGCGGATCTGAAGAACGGCAAGTACAAGGTGGCGATCGGCGACGTCAGTACTGCAGCCCAGGCGGCCAACGGGGTGCTCGCGGCGGCCATCGCGTTCAAGGGTGACGAAAGCAACCTGGCCCCTGGCCTGCAACTGTTCACCGAATTGGCGCAACAGAAGCGCCTGTCGCTGGCCAATCCGACCATCCAGACCCTGGAAAAAGGCGAGATCGAGGTGGGTGTGGTCTGGGACTTCAACGGCCTGAGCTATCGCGACCAGATCGATCCGAAACGCTTCGACGTGTTGATTCCTTCGGATGGTTCGGTGATTTCCGGCTACACCACCATCATCAACAAGTACGCCAAGCACCCGAACGCCGCCAAGCTGGCGCGTGAGTACATCCTCAGCGATGCCGGCCAGATCAACCTGGCGCGCGGCTATGCACGGCCGATCCGCGCCGACCACATCAAGCTGCCGGAAGATGTCGCGGCCAAGCTGCTGCCGGCCGAGCAGTACCGCAACGTCACCCCGATCAAGAACCCGGACGTCTGGGAAGCCAGCGCCAAGGCCCTGCCCCAGCAGTGGCAGGAACAGGTCATCTTCGAGATGCAGTGATTGCCTGAGGTGCATCAGGTAGGGCCCCTTCGCGGGCAGAGACCCGCTCCCACAGAGACTCGGACTGCGCCTATGTGGGAGCGGGTCTCTGCCCGCGAAGAACCCACCACCACCCCTCCTGACACCCCGCAACCCCGGA
>NZ_DJUS01000082.1:0-12607 GCF_002438365.1 Pseudomonas sp. UBA6276 | reverse complement strand
ACCACCCCCACCCGCGGCAGAATCCTGGCCCTGCTCCTGCTGGCGCCCTTCGCTCTATTCTTCATCGTCTTCCAGATCGCCCCCCTCGCCTGGGTGGCCATCCACAGCGTGCAAACCGATGCCGGTTGGAGCCTGGACAATTTCAGCAAGGCTTTCGGCTCGCGCTTCTACCGCCAGGCCATCCAGTTCAGCCTGGAAATCAGTTTCTGGTCGAGTCTATTCGGCATCGTCATTGCCGTGATCGGTGCCTACTCCCTGCGCCAGGTCGACTCGCGGCTGCGGGATTTCGTCAGCGCCTTCGCCAACATGACCAGCAACTTCTCCGGCGTACCGCTGGCCTTCGCCTTCATCATCCTGCTGGGCTTCAACGGCGCGATCACCCTGGCACTCAAGCAGAGCGGCCTGATCGACGATTTCAATCTCTACTCCAAGACCGGCCTGATCATCACCTACACCTATTTCCAGATTCCGCTGGGCGTCCTGCTGCTGTACCCCGCCTTCGACGCCCTGCGCGAAGACTGGCGCGAGTCCGCCGCCCTGCTCGGCGCCAACGGCTGGGCCTACTGGCGCTACATCGGCCTGCCGGTGCTGACCCCGGCGCTGCTGGGCACCTTCGTCATCCTCCTGGCCAATGCCCTGGGCGCGTATGCCACGGTGTATGCCCTGACCACCGGCAATTTCAACGTGCTGCCGATCCGCATCGCCGCCATGGTGGCCGGCGACATCAGCCTGGACCCCAACCTGGCCAGCGCCCTGGCGATGATTCTGGTGGGGCTGATGACCTTGGTCACCCTGGCCCATCAATGGCTGCTGCGCAGGAGCTACCATGTCGCGCGCTGAACACAACGCCCCCGGCCTCTACCACAGAGTCGTGGTGTGGCTGCTGTTCCTGATCCTGCTGCTGCCCTTGGCCGGCACCCTGCTATATTCGTTGGCCACCAGTTGGTCGGCGTCGATCCTGCCCAGCGGCCTGACCTTCAAATGGTATTTGCAACTGTGGGGCGATCCGCGGTTCCTGCAGGCCTTCGGTCAATCGCTGGTGGTCTGCGTGGGCGCGCTGGTGCTGTCGGTGCTGCTGATCCTGCCGCTGCTGTTCGCCGTGCACTACCACTTCCCCAGGCTGGATGCGCTGATGAACATCCTCATCCTGCTGCCCTTCGCCGTGCCGCCCGTGGTGTCGTCCGTGGGCCTGTTGAACCTGTACGGCTCGGGACCGCTGGCCATGGTCGGCACGCCGTGGATCCTGATCGGCTGCTACTTCACCGTGGCCCTGCCCTTCATGTACCGAGCCATCACCAACAACCTGCAGGCGATCAACCTGCGCGACCTGATGGACGCTGCCCAGTTGCTGGGCGCCAGCACCTTCCAGGCAGCGTTTCTGGTAGTGCTGCCCAACCTGCGCAAGGGCCTGATGATCGCCCTGCTGCTGTCGTTCTCGTTCCTGTTCGGCGAGTTCGTGTTCGCCAACCTGCTGGTCGGCACCCGTTACGAAACCCTGCAGGTTTATTTGAACAACATGCGTAACAGCAGCGGCCACTTCAACAGCGCGCTGGTGATTTCCTATTTCTTCTTCGTGTTGCTGCTCACCTGGGGTGCGAACCGCTTGAACAAGGACAAAGACTGATATGAGCTTCGTCAGCGTCGAAAGACTGGATAAGCGCTACGGCAACACCGAAGTCTTCAGCGATATCGGCTTCACCATCGAACGGGGCGAATTCATCACCCTGCTCGGGCCGTCCGGTTGCGGCAAGTCGACCCTGCTGCGGGCGATCGCCGGACTGACGCCGATCAACGGCGGGCGCATCCTGCTCGACGGCCAGGACCTCGCCCCGCTCGGTCCGCAGAAGCGCGACATCGGCATGGTCTTCCAGAGCTATGCGCTGTTTCCCAACATGAACGTGGAACAGAACGTCGCGTTCGGCTTGCGCATGCAGAAGGTCAAGGGCGCCGAAAGCACCCGCCGCGTGGCCGAAGTGCTGGCGCTGGTGGAACTGGACGAGTTCGCCAAGCGTTACCCCCATCAATTGTCCGGCGGGCAGTGCCAGCGGGTCGCCCTGGCCCGCTCGCTGGTCACCCGGCCGCGTCTGCTGCTGCTCGACGAGCCCCTGTCGGCGCTGGATGCACGCATCCGCAAGCACCTGCGCGAACAGATCCGGCAGATCCAGCGCGAACTCGGGCTGACCACGATTTTCGTCACCCACGATCAGGAAGAGGCGCTGACCATGAGCGACCGCATCTTCCTGATGAACAAGGGCCGCATCGTCCAGAGCGGCGACGCGCAAAGCCTGTACACGGCACCGGCGGACGCCTTCGCCGCCGGTTTCATCGGCAACTACAACCTGCTCGATGCCGCCCAGGCCAGTGCCCTGTTGCAGCGACCTATCCATACCCGGGTGGCGATTCGTCCGGAAGCCATCGAGCTGGGTTCGAGCGGCACGCTGGAGGGCGAAATCCGCAGCCACAGCCTGCTGGGCAACGTGATCCGCTACCGCGTGCAGGCCCATGGCGTACTGCTGGTGGTGGATGTGCTCAACCGCACCGCCGCCGACCTGCTGCCCGACGGCCAGCGGGTGTCGCTGACGATTGGGCCGGATGCGCTTTGTGCGGTAGCCTGAGCACCTTTCCAAGGGAGGTTTCATATGGCTCTAGCGATTTTCGATCTCGACGAAACCCTGATCCACGGCGACTGTTCTTCACTCTGGAGCGAGCAGATGGGTCGCCTGGGCTGGGTCGACCCCGAGTCCTTCATGCAACGCGACCACGAGTTGATGCAGGCCTACAGCGAAGGCCGGCTGGCCATGGAGGACTACATGGCGTTCAGCCTGGAGCCGATGCTCGGGCGCTCGCCTGAGGAGGTCGAACACCTGGTCGGGCCCTGGGTCGAGGACTTCATCGAGCCGATCATTTTCAGCGATGCGACCCGCACCATCGCCGCACACCGTGCAGCCGGCGATCGCATTCTCATCATTTCCGCTTCCGGTGTTCATCTGGTTCAGCCCATTGCCGAACGCCTGGGTGTCGACGACGTGCTGGCGATCGACCTGGAACTCAACCACGGCAGCTACAGTGGCAATACGGTCGGCGTATTGACCTACCGCGAGGGCAAGATCAAGCGCCTGCGCGAATGGATGCACGACGAGGGCGAAACCCTGGAGGGGGCCAGCTTCTATTCGGACTCACGCAACGACCTGCCGCTGCTATTGGAAGTGCCCTTCCCCCATGCGGTCAATCCCGACCCGGTACTGCGCGAGCACGCCGAGAAGGCTGGCTGGCCGATTCATCACTGGCGTTGATGGTTACTAGCGTTGATGGTTGCGCAGATAAACCTCTTCACCCATGGCGGCGATCTGCCCTTCGATGAGTGCGTCGAAGGGCTTGAGCAGCGCCTGGAACGAGGCCGGTGCTTCGAGTACCTCCAGAGCCTGGGTGATGGCCTCCAGAGTCGACAGCGCGCCCGGACCCGGTGCCTTGCGCAGCCGATAACGCGAGGGCTCGGCAGCGACCAGCTGAACCCTGGGCAGGTCGGCGAGCAACGGGTTGAGGTGCAGCAGCTTGCGCGCCTTGCGCCAGGTGCCGTCGGGCACCACCAGCAACCGCGGCTGAGCCTCTGGCGCGTAGACACTCAAGGCTTCACTGCGCTCGTCAGGAAACAACAGACAGGGCTGATAGCCTGGCTGCGCCAGCCATCTGGCCAGGTCAGCGAAGACTTCGCCGACCCTGATCTCGCAGTTCTGCAGTCCAAGCGCGGCCAGGCGCGCCGTATTCAGCGCATGATTGACTTCGCTGGGATGCTGCAGGATCAGCACCCGCGTTCGGCTGGGCAGGTTCGGGATCAACGCACACAGGCACAGGGCCTGAGGGCGTTGGCAGCGAGGGCATTGAGGTCTGGACATACGCAATTGTGCCATGAGGCCGCGTGGCGACAATACCGGGCCGGACGCGCGCGTGCGAAAAAGTCGCGCACCGGGCCGCTAAACCTTTGTACCCCGGTGGCCGATCCGCTCTAATGTGAGCCCCACTGTCCCAGGACCCTGCCGCAATGAAATACTGCTGCGCATTACTTTTCAGCTTGCTGTCCCTTACCGCCCAGGCCACGGAAGTCGGCGAACGGCTGGCCCCCTGGACCCTGCTCGATCAGTTCGAACAACCCTACTCGCTCAGCGACGAAACCCAACTGATCATCGTCGCGCGCAGCATGGACGCCGCTCAGTTGATGGGCACGGCCATGGAAAAACGGCCCAAGGACTTTCTCGAGTCGCGACATGCGGCCTATATCGCCGACATCGAGCGCATGCCGTCGGTGGCCAAGTGGATCGCCATTCCCGGCATGAAGAAACTCAACTACCGCATTCTGCTGGACCAGGAAGGCCGCGTTGCACCGCGCTATGAAGGCGACCGCGAAACCGTGCAGTGGCTGGAGCTCAAGGATGGCGTGGTGGTGGACATCAAGACCTTCAGCGATTCGCAGCAACTGGCCAGCGCGCTGTCCGCGCGCTGAGCCAACGGCGTTCACACCGGTCGGAACGGGATTTTGAAGCTGACGCGCAAGCCGTCTTCGGTACTGTCGAAGTGCAGGGTACAGCCGCAACGCTGGGCGATCGCCTGAACGATGGCCAGGCCCAGCCCGCAACCGGTGCTGGAACGGCTGCGCCAGAAGCGCTGGGTCAGGTGTTCCAGGTCTTGGGCGGCGATGCCAGGGCCAAAGTCACGGACCGTGAAGCATACGCAGCCAGGCTCCGTGGCCAGCGTCAGCCAGACCGGCGCCTGATCGGGGCTGTGCCGCAACGCGTTGTCGATCAGGTTGCGCAGCGCCTGTACTGCCAGAGTCGATGGCATGCCCAGGGCTATCGATGGCAGCCGCGGCGGGACGTGCAACTCGACCCGCCAGCGGTCCTCCGGGCGAGCGTCGCCGATGGCCAGGCGCGCCACCTGTTCGGCGCTGCACGGTGCGCCATCGTCGAACGACAGGCTGCCTTCGACCCGTGCCAGCAAGAGCAATTGTTCGAGGGTGCGCTGCAGGCGGTCGGCGCCCTCCTCGGCATGGCCCAACGCCTGTTCGTGGGCGAGCCCGGCCGTCATGCGGGCGACCTGCAGGTGGGTCTTGATCGCGGTCAAGGGGCTGCGCAGTTCATGGGCCGCATCGCCAGTCAGCTGCCGCTCCCGCTCCAGAGTACGGCCGATGCGCAGGAACAGCTGGTTCTGGGTTTCCAGCAGTGGTTGCAACTCACTGGGCAGCGACTTCAGCGCCAGCGGTTCAAGGGCATCGACGTCGCGCTTGCGCAGCGCCTCGCACATGCGATTGAGGGGCGCCAGGCCTTTGCCGATGCCCAGCCAGAGCATCGCGATGCTACCCAGCAGGGCCATCAGTACCGGTGCGGAAGCGGCCAGCAGTACCGAACGGTTCAACGCCTCGCGTTCCAGTTCGCGGTCTGCGGTGGTGATCCGCACATCGTCCCGAGCCAGGGTGAAACTGCGCCAGTGTTCGCCATCGATCTCCTGATCGTGGAAGCCGGTGCGCTGGTCATCCAGCACTTGATCGGCATTGCCATGGCTGCGGGCGAGGATTTCACCACGCAGCGAGCTGACCTGGCAGGCGATACCGTCGGGGATGCTCCATTGATCGGCGCTGAAGCGGGTGCCCTCGCCCTGCGCGGACAACGGTTGCGGCAGCCGATCGACCAGGCCGGCGACCATGCGCGCCGACGCCACCAGGCGCTGGTCGAGAGAGAACATCATCTGGCTGCGCAAGTCGCGGAACATCCAGGTCGCAGCCAGCGCCCAGATCAGCACGAAGGCCGTGCCCAGAATCAGACTCAAGCGCAGGCGCAGGCTCATTGCGGTTCCTGCGCTGCGGCTTGGGCCGGCCCCAAGCGATAGCCCAGGCCGCGGACGGTTTCGACGATGCCGTTGCCCAGCTTGCGCCGCAGATGGTGGATGTGAACGTTCAACGCATTGCTTTCCACTTCGTCGCTGAAGCCGTAGACGCTGTCCTTGAGCTGTTCGCCCGAGAGCACGCGGCCACGGTTCTGCAGCAGGGCGTACAACAGCGCCTGCTCGCGACGGGACAGGTCGACGGCCTGGCCGGCCAGCCAGGTCTGGCGGGTGCTGGGGTCGTGCTGCAACGGGCCGTGCTCGATCATGTTCAGGGTCCGCCCGGCCACTCGGCGCTGCAGGGTGTGCAGGCGCGCGCACAGTTCGCGCAGGTCGAAGGGTTTGAGCAGGTAGTCGTCGGCGCCGGCCTGCAGACCAGCAACCCGATCGCTGACGCTGTCGCGGGCGGTCAAAACCAGCACCGGCAGCGCCTCGCCCTTGTGGCGCAACCGTTGCAGCAGCTTGATGCCATCCTCGTCGGGCAGCCCAAGATCCAGCACCATCACATCGAAGCTGGCGGCCTGCAGCATGGCCTGAGCGGCAGAAGCCGTGGCCACCCGATCGACATTCAGACCCTGGGCATTGAGCCCGGCGACGATGCCGCTGGCGATCAGGTCATCGTCTTCGCAAAGCAATACGTGCATGACAGCGCTCGAAGGATAAATGCCCACGGTGACAGGCCGTGATTAACACAACATTATGCGCGCAAACGCCCGTGACGACGGGCATCGGCCGCGAAAAATGCAGCGCGGTGTGACTGTCGGGGCCGGGCTGCCCGTTCGCGGCCGCGGACGGCTCATGCGGATTGGGTTAACCGTCGGTTAACCTGAGTGCCGCCATACTTGCTTCATCACCTCAAGAGACCCCTGCCGATGCTGAGCCTTTCCGTGGGGCCATTCGCGCTTTCCCTGCATCACCTGCTGATACTGCTGGCCTTGGGCCTGGCCAGCGTCGTGGGTTGGCAGATGTCGCGGCGAGGGCTGGGCAGCAATCCTGAAGTGCTGATCTTTCGCCTGTTCCTGCTGTGCCTGGTGGTGGCACGCGTCGCTTTCGTAATGCGTTACTGGGCGCAGTACCGTGCCGATCCGTGGCAGATTCCCGATATCCGCGATGGCGGCTTCCTGCTGTGGCCGGGGCTGGCGGTCAGCGGCGTGACGGCGCTGGTGTATGCCTGGCGGCGCCCACTGGCGCGTGTCACTTTGGGCACAAGCCTGGTCAGCGGCCTGATGTTCTGGGGCGTCACCAGTCTGGCCAGCCAGTGGTACCTGCAGGAACGCCACGCGCAATTACCCGACGTCACCCTGCACACTGCAGCAGGTGAGCCTGTGGCGCTGCGCAGCTACGCAGGGCAGCCGTTGGTGATCAATCTCTGGGCCAGCTGGTGCCCACCTTGCAGACGGGAAATGCCGGTACTGCTGGACATGCAGAAACGCCATCCGCAGGTACGTTTTCTGTTCGTCAACCACGGGGAAACCGCGCAGATCATCACAAGCTTTGCGGGAACGATGGGGCTGGATCTGCAACAGGTGGCATTCGACAGCCAAGGCGATCTGGGCCGCGCATTGGGTTCGGTCGCACTGCCAACCACGCTGTTCTACAGCGCCGACGGCAAGCTGCTGGGCAGTCATCTGGGCGAGCTGTCGACCGCCAGCCTGAACCACGCGCTGGAAGCCTTCGAAAACCGGTAACCGCCGACGCCCCCTGTAGCAGCGGCGCAAGCCGCGTCGGCGGTCGGTGCGGTTCGGCTGGGGGAACCCAGCGAACCTGAGGAAATCAACGCTCCAGCAAAATCCGCAGCATGCGGCGCAACGGTTCGGCGGCGCCCCACAGCAGCTGGTCGCCGACGGTGAACGCGCCCAGGTATTGCGAGCCCATGTTCAGCTTGCGCAGGCGCCCTACCGGAATGTTCAGCGTGCCGGTGACCTGGGTCGGGGTCAGTTCCTGCATGCTCGCTTCACGGCTGTTGGGTACCAGTTTGACCCACGGGTTGTGCTGGCTGATCAGGCCTTCGATGTCCGCCATCGGCACGTCCTTGTTCAGCTTGATGGTCAGCGCCTGGCTGTGGCAGCGCATGGCGCCAATGCGCACGCAGATGCCGTCCACCGGGATCGGGCTCTTGAAGCGACCCAGGATCTTGTTGGTCTCGGCCTGAGCCTTCCACTCTTCACGGCTCTGCCCGTTCGGCAGCTCCTTGTCGATGTACGGAATCAGGCTGCCGGCCAGCGGCACACCGAAGTTCTCGGTCGGATAACCCTCGCCGCGCATGGCCTCGGCCACCTTGCGATCGATGTCCAGAATGGCACTGGCCGGGTTGGCCAGGTCATCGGCCACCGAGGCGTGGGTGCTGCCCATCTGCTTGATCAGCTCGCGCATGTTCTGCGCGCCGGCACCGGACGCCGCCTGATAAGTCATGGCGCTCATCCACTCCACCAGACCGGCCTCGAACAGGCCGCCCAGGCCCATCAGCATCAGGCTCACGGTGCAGTTGCCACCGATGTAGTTCTTGGTGCCGGCATCGAGCTGCTGGTCGATCACGCGGCGGTTCACCGGGTCGAGCACGATCACCGCGTCATCCTGCATGCGCAGGCTGGAGGCGGCGTCGATCCAGTAGCCCTGCCAGCCGGCCTCGCGCAGCTTGGGGAATACCTCGCTGGTGTAGTCGCCACCCTGGCAGGTCAGGATCACGTCGAGTGTCTTCAGCTCTTCAATGCTGTAGGCATCCTTGAGCGGAGCAATGTCCTTGCCCACCGCAGGCCCTTGGCCGCCCACATTGGAAGTGGTGAAAAACACCGGCTCGATAAGATCGAAATCCTGCTCTTCCAGCATCCGCTGCATGAGCACGGAACCGACCATACCGCGCCAACCGATCAGACCTACACGTTTCATCGCAACTACACCTTCTTGAAAAGTGGGCCGCTGCTTTCGATTGAAAGTCGCAGCGGGCCCAAGAGATTACAGATTCCACAGCGCGGCGACTACTGCATCGCCCATTTCCTGCGTACCGACCCGCGCGTTGCCTTCGGACCAGATGTCGCCGGTGCGCAAGCCCTGGTCCAGGACCAGGCTGACCGCCTGCTCGATGGCATCGGCGGCCGCGTGCTGATTGAAGCTGTAGCGCAGCATCATCGACACCGAGAGAATGGTCGCCAGCGGGTTGGCGATGCCCTGCCCGGCGATGTCCGGTGCCGAACCGTGGCACGGCTCGTACATGCCCTTGTTGTGCGCGTCCAGGGAGGCCGAGGGCAACATGCCGATGGAGCCGGTGAGCATCGACGCTTCATCGGAAAGAATGTCGCCGAACATGTTGTCGGTGACCATCACGTCGAATTGTTTCGGCGCCCGCACCAGCTGCATGGCGGCGTTGTCGACGTACATGTGGCTCAGCTCGACATCGGGATAATCCTTGCCGATCTCTTCGGCCACTTCGCGCCACAGCTGGCTGGATGCCAATACGTTGGCCTTGTCCACCGAGCACAGCTTCTTGCCGCGGACCTGGGCCATGTCGAAGCCCACGCGCACGATGCGGCGGATTTCGCTCTCGCTGTAGGGCAGCGTGTCATACGCCTGGCGCTCGCCGCCTTCCAGTTCACGGGTGCCACGGGGGGCGCCGAAGTAGATGCCGCCGGTCAGCTCACGGACGATGAGGATGTCCAGCCCGGCAACGATTTCCGGCTTCAGGCTGGAAGCGTCCGCCAGTTGCGGATAAAGGATGGCAGGACGCAGGTTGGCGAACAGGCCCAACTGCGAACGGATTTTCAGCAGGCCGCGCTCCGGGCGGATGTCGCGCTCGATCTTGTCCCATTTCGGACCGCCCACGGCGCCCAGCAGCACCGCATCGGCGGCACGGGCGCGTTCCAGGGTTTCATCGGCCAGCGGCACGCCGTGCTTGTCGATGGCTGCGCCACCGATCACGTCATGGGCCAGCTCGAAGCCCAGCTGGAACTTGTCGTTGGCCAGCTCCAGCACCTTGACCGCTTCGGCCATGATTTCCGGGCCGATGCCGTCGCCTGGGAGAATCAGAATCTGCTTGCTCATGCTTTCCTCGTTAATTCCGGTAATACGGCGCGCCCTAGGGCAGGCCGTGAATGAATGCTCAACGCTGGGCCCACAACACCAGCACGTCGGTGCTGAACGAGCCATTGTCGTCGATCTGGTAATACGCGCGCACCTCGGCGCCCACGGCTTGCTGCAAGGTGCGGATCGCTGCACGCATGACCTCGGGGGTGCGCATGCGCTCGACCCAGGACACGTATTCAAGGCGCAGGCGCTGGCGTGTATGCCCGCGCACCTGCAGCCCGGCCGCATTGACCTGGCTCAGCCATTCGCCGGCACTGTAGTCACGCACATGACTGGTGTCACGCAGCACTTCGACGCTCTGCAGATAGGTATCGAGCAGCGGGCTGCCCGGCGACATCACGTCGATGAAGCACGCCACGCCACCTGGCTTGAGCACCCGGCGCACTTCGCGCAGGGCCAGGCCCAGGTCGCTCCAGTGGTGGGCCGAGTAGCGGCTGAACACGTAGTCGAATTCGCCATCGGCGAACGGCAGCTGTTCGGCCGGGCCGAGCTGGGTGCTGACGTTGCCCAGCCCTCGCTCGTGAGCGGCGCTGGCGACTACATCGAGCATCTGCTGCGACAGATCATAGGCCACCACCTGCTTGACCAGTGGCGCGCAGTGAAAGCTGACGTGGCCGGCGCCGCAACCCAGATCCAGCAACCGAGCCTGGGACTGGCCGGCCAGTTCCGCCTGAAGCAGCGCAAATTCCGCGCCCTGGGCGTGAACGGCGCTGCTCAGGTAGGCCGAGGCCTGTTCGCCGAACTGTTTCTGCACGACTTGGCTGTGCTGGGTCATGTGGCTGGGCTTCCTTGTGCCTGGATTTGTGGTGGCCTTGCCGGCTCCCTCGCGGGCAGAGGGCTCGCCGCCCGCCCCGCTCCCAGACCGGCGGCGAGCCTCTTGTGGGAGCGGGCTCTGCCCGCGAAGAGGCCAAACCTGCCTACATCAATCAATCGCGAAACAACCAAGGCTGGCTCGCCCGATGCTTGGCCTCGAACGCCGCAATGGCTTCCCCATCCTGCAAGGTCAGCCCGATATCATCCAACCCGTTGAGCAGGCAATGCTTGCGAAACTCGTCGATCTCGAAGCTGTACACCTTGCCGCTCGGGCTGGTGACAGTCTGCGCGGCCAGGTCCACGGTCAGCTGGTAACCCGGCGCCGCCTCGACTTCCTTGAACAGCTCATCGACTTCCGCATCGCTGAGGATGATCGGCAGCAGGCCATTCTTGAAGCTGTTGTTGAAGAAAATGTCGGCATAGCTGGGCGCGATCACTGTGCGGAAACCGTACTCGTCCAACGCCCACGGCGCGTGCTCGCGACTGGAACCGCAACCGAAGTTTTCCCGCGCCAGCAACACGCTGGCGCCTTGGTAGCGCTCATGGTTGAGCACGAAATCCTTGTTCAGCGGGCGCTTGGAGTTGTCCTGGTAAGGTTGCCCCACATCCAGGTAGCGCCACTCGTCGAACAGGTTGGGGCCGAAGCCGGTGCGCTTGATCGACTTCAAGAACTGCTTGGGAATGATCTGGTCGGTGTCCACGTTGGCACGATCCAACGGAGCGACCAGGCCGGTGTGACGAGTAAAGGCTTTCATGCTGCGCTCCCCTGGATCAATTCACGAACGTCGACGAAACGGCCGACAACGGCGGCGGCGGCGGCCATGGCCGGGCTGACCAGGTGGGTACGCCCACCGGCGCCCTGACGGCCCTCGAAGTTGCGGTTGGAAGTCGACGCGCAATGCTCGCCCGACTCCAGCCGGTCCGGGTTCATCGCCAGGCACATGGAGCAGCCCGGTTCGCGCCACTCGAAGCCCGCCTCGAGGAAGATCTTGTCCAGGCCTTCGCTTTCGGCCTGTTCCTTGACCAGGCCTGAGCCCGGCACGACGATCGCCTGCTTGATGGTCGAGGCCACCTTGCGGCCCTTGGCGATGACGGCGGCGGCGCGCAGGTCTTCGATGCGCGAATTGGTGCATGAACCGATGAACACACGGTCGAGCTGAATATCGGTGATCGCCTGGTTGGCGGTCAGGCCCATGTATTTCAAGGCGCGCTCGATGGAGCCACGCTTGACCAGATCCGCCTCACGGGCCGGGTCCGGCACGTTCTGATCCACGGCCAGGACCATTTCCGGCGAAGTGCCCCAGCTGACCTGTGGCTTGATCTGCGCGGCATCCAGATGCACCACGGTGTCGAAATGGGCATCGGCGTCGGACACCAGCCCTTTCCAGGACTCCACCGCCTTGTCCCAATCGCCACCACGGGGCGCGAATGGGCGACCCTTGACGTAGGCGATGGTCTTTTCATCGGCGGCCACCAGACCCACGCGGGCGCCAGCCTCGATGGACATGTTGCAGATGGTCATGCGGCCTTCCACCGAAAGATCGCGAATGGCGCTGCCGGCGAACTCGATGGCGTGGCCATTGCCGCCAGCGGTGCCGATCTTGCCGATCACGGCCAGCACGATGTCCTTGGCGGTGACACCGAACGGCAAGGTGCCTTCGACCAGCACCTGCATGTTCTTCATTTTCTTGGCCACCAGGCACTGCGTGGCGAGCACGTGCTCGACCTCCGAGGTACCGATACCGTGAGCCAGGGCACCAAAGGCACCGTGGGTCGAGGTGTGCGAGTCGCCACAGACCACGGTCATGCCGGGCAAGGTCGCGCCCTGCTCCGGGCCGATCACGTG
>NZ_DJUS01000080.1:23818-48000 GCF_002438365.1 Pseudomonas sp. UBA6276 | reverse complement strand
TCGAGCAGCTCGTAGGGCACGCCGGACTGCTCCAGCACGGCGATGTCCTTGGCGGCGTTGTCCAGTTGCGCCTGGGTGCGGAACAGCTGGGTGGTGCCCAGGGTCCGGCCTTCGTAGGCGATGCCGGTCTCGGCGCGCAGCTCGTCGAGGCAGTCGCGGCTGTACTCGGACAGGCGCACCATGCGCTCCTTGTTCACCGCATAACGGCTGGCGGTGCAATTGCGCAGCATCTGCGCCATCCACAGGTACTGATCGACATCGCCGGTCAGCTTGATCGCCAGCGGTGAATGACGCTCCAGCAGCCATTTGATGGCCTTGAGCGGCACGCCCGGCGCCGCCCAGGGCGACGCATAACCCGGCGAAACCTGCCCGGCATTGGCGAAGCTGGTTTCCATGGCGACGGCCGGCTGGCGATCGACCACGGTCACTTCCATACCTTGCCGGGCCAGATAATAGGCACTGACGGTGCCGATCACACCACTACCGAGTACCAGAACGCGCATGTGTGTCGCCCTCATCGCGGAAATCCGCTGACGTAAGATGTTAGGTCCGAAGATGTGGGCAGTATAAAAAGGTCGAGCCAGTGCTTTTCACTGTATGCAAGGCTATATTTGGCGAGAATTCTCGGCCATTGACGCTTTAACGGAGGGGCATCGCCTGTGCGTACCCAGCACCAGAGCAAACGCGAACTCGACAAGATCGACCGCAATATCCTGCGCATCCTGCAGGCTGACGGGCGCATGTCGTTCACCGAACTGGGCGAGAAGGTCGGCCTGTCTACCACACCCTGCACCGAACGGGTCCGCCGTCTGGAGCGCGAAGGCATCATCATGGGCTATTACGCCCGGCTCAATCCGCAGCATTTGCGCGGAAGCCTGCTGGTGTTCGTCGAGATCAGCCTGGACTACAAGTCGGGCGACACCTTCGAGGAATTTCGCCGCGCGGTGCTCAAACTGCCTCATGTGCTGGAGTGCCATCTGGTGTCGGGTGATTTCGACTATCTGGTCAAGGCACGCATTTCCGAGATGGCGTCCTACCGCAAACTGCTGGGCGACATCCTCTTGAAACTGCCCCATGTGCGCGAATCCAAGAGTTACATCGTCATGGAAGAAGTGAAGGAGAGCTTGAACCTGCCGGTGCCGGACTGATCCAGACGCTTCAGACCAGCACCTGGCGAGTGCTGGCGATCAGCTTGTGCACCTGATGCTCCACGGCGGGGTCGATCATCTCCACCGGACGCCGTCCATTGGGGCATGGCAGCGTCGGCGTGGTCCCGAACAGCCGGCAGATCAGCGGGCGCTCTTCATACACCGTGCAACCCTGTGGCCCCAGGTGCACGCAGTCGAACCGGGCCAGCGCGGCCTCCTGTTCGGCAGCCGTCTTGCGCGGCAGGCGCGCCATTTCCTCGGATGAGGTGGTCACCGGGCCGCAGCAGTCATGGCATCCCGGCACGCATTCGAACGAAGGGATCTGCTCGCGCAGGAAACGAAGCTTGTGGCTGTTGCAGCTCATGACGGTCACCGCGTGGACGAGGCGCCATTGTGCCGCGCGGTTGCCGCCATGGGAAACCCCGGCTTATGCTGCGTCGAATTTTCCGTACACCCCTTTCAAACCATTGCTACCAGGACCACTCACATGAACGCTCGCGCCGAGCACGCCGCCTCGTACTACGCCGCCAGTCTGCATCGGCAGCCGGTATACCCGCCCTTGCAGGGCGAGATCAGCGTCGATGTGTGCGTGGTAGGCGGTGGCTTCTCCGGGCTGAACACCGCGATCGAACTGGCGCAGCGGGGGTTCAGCGTGGCCCTGCTCGAAGCCCACCAGATTGGCTGGGGTGCCAGCGGGCGCAACGGTGGGCAACTGATTCGCGGCGTCGGCCACGATCTGGAACAGTTTCGCAAGATCATCGGCGACGACGGTGTGCGCGACCTGACCTTGATGGGGTTGGAAGCGGTCGAGATCGTCCGCCAGCGGGTCGACCGCCATGGTATCGAATGCGACCTGACCTGGGGCTACTGCGACCTGGCCAACAAACCAGCTCAGTTGCGGGGTTTCGTCGAAGACGCAGAGGCCCTGCGCAGCCTTGGCTACGCTCACGAGCTGCAAATCGTCGAGGCGCAGGACATGCACAGCGTGGTCGGCTCGGATCGCTACCACGGCGGTCTGGTCGACATGGGCTCCGGCCACCTGCATCCGTTGAACCTGGCCCTGGGTGAGGCCGAAGTGGCCCGGCAATTGGGTGTGCAGGTCTTCGAGCACTCACGGGTGACGCGTATCGAATATGGCCCGCAAGTGCGCGTGCACACCGCTCAAGGCCAGGTGCGGGCACGCTTCCTGGTGCTGGGCTGCAACGCCTACCTGAACGACCTCAACCCGCAGCTGAGCGGCAAGGTGCTGCCGGCCGGCAGCTACATCATCGCCACCGAGCCTCTGGATGCCGAACAGGCACGGCAGCTGCTGCCCCGCAACATGGCGGTGTGCGACCAGCGGGTGACGGTGGACTACTATCGACTGTCCGCCGATCGGCGCCTGCTGTTCGGCGGCGCCTGTCACTACTCGGGGCGCGATCCCAAGGACATCGCCGAATACATGCGGCCCAAGATGCTCGATGTGTTCCCGCAACTGGCCAATGTGCGCATCGACTATCAATGGGGCGGCATGATCGGCATCGGCGCCAACCGTCTGCCGCAGATCGGCAGGCTCAAGGAGCAGCCCAACGTGTTCTATGCCCAGGCCTATTCCGGGCACGGGCTGAACGTCACTCACCTGGCGGGCAAACTGCTCGGCGAAGCCATCAGTGGCCAGGCCAGCCGCGGCTTCGACCTGTTCGCCAAAGTGCCGCACATGACCTTTCCCGGCGGCCGCTACCTGCGCTCGCCCCTGCTCGCGCTGGGCATGCTCTGGCACCGGTTCAAGGAGCTGGGCTAGGCCGCTCCGCTACGAACGCCAGAACGGCTTCAGGCCTTCGCGGCGGGCCTGCTGCGCATCCAGGCCAATATCGCGCAACTGATCCTCGTCCAGTTCGAGCAGGGCCGGACGCGTGCGCAAGTGATGCAGCATCAGCGCCCAACGCCCCAGGCCTGCTGGTGCGCACGGCGTGCGTGTGCGCAGCTTCGGCTCTTCCAGCAATTCTTCGGTGCGCAGCAGCAGACGTACATCGCTCAAGCCGTTCATGGCCTTTCTCCTTGAAGTGTTTGGACAGCAAGGCCATGGTGCCGCAGCTGACACCGCCTAATACAGATTCAAAAAGCGTTTATGTTTTTAATACAGAAGGCTGACCTGAACGTCTGAATGCTGTATTTTCCACGCATCTGTATGGTCATCAGCTCGAGCACATCCATGACGCTGTACATGAACCTCGCCCAGCTGCTCAGCCAGCGCATCGAACAAGGCCTCTACCGCCCTGGCGATCGCCTGCCGTCAGTGCGCGCCCTGAGCATCGAGCACGGCGTCAGCCTGAGCACCGTGCAGCAAGCCTATCGCCAGCTCGAAGACCACGGCTTGGCCGCGCCCCGGCCCAAATCCGGCTATTTCGTGCCCACCGCCCGCGAACTGCCGGCACTGCCCGCCGTGGGCCGCCCCATGCAGCGTCCCGTGGACATCTCGCAGTGGGACCAAGTCGTCGAACTGATGCGTGCCGCGCCGCGCGATGACGTGGTGCAACTGGGCCGTGGCATGCCCGACGTCAGCAGCCCGACCCTGCGGCCCTTGCTGCGCGAGCTGGCCCGCCTAAGTCGGCACCAGGCGATGCCGGGCCTGTACTACGACTCGCTGTATGGTACCCAGGCCCTGCGGGAGCAGATCGCCCGGCTATTGGTGGATGCCGGCTGCCGATTGGGCATTGGTGAACTGGTCGTCACCACCGGCTGCCATGAAGCGCTGTCGGCCAGCATCCGCGCCATCTGCGAGCCCGGCGATATCGTCGCCGTGGACTCCCCCAGCTTCTTCGGCGCCATGCAGACCCTCAAGGGCCTGGGCATGAAGGCCCTGGAAATCCCGACCGATCCGCTCACCGGCATCAGCCTGCAAGCGCTGGAATTGGCCCTGGAGCAATGGCCGATCAAGGCCATACAGTTGACGCCCAATTGCAACAACCCACTGGGCTACGTGATGCCCGAAGCTCGCAAGCGTGCCTTGCTGACGCTCGCGCAACGCTTCGACGTGGCCATCATCGAGGACGATGTGTATGGCGACCTGGCCTTCAGCTATCCCCGTCCGCGCACCATCAAGTCGTTCGACGAAGACGGTCGCGTGCTGTTGTGCAGTTCGTTCTCCAAGACCCTGGCCCCCGGCCTGCGCATCGGCTTCGTCGCCCCCGGCCGCTACCTGGAGCGGGTGCTGCACATGAAGTACATCGGCACCGGGTCGACCTCGACGCAGCCGCAGCTGGCGATCGCCGAGTTCATCAAGGGTGGTCATTACGAACCGCACCTGCGCCGCATGCGCACCCAGTACCAGCGCAGCCGCGACCTGATGATTGACTGGGTCACCCGCTACTTTCCCGTCGGTACCCGCTGCAGCCGTCCCCAGGGTGGCTTCATGCTGTGGGTCGAACTGCCCGAGGGCTTCGATACCCTCAAGCTCAACCGCCTGCTGCTCGACCAGGGCGTACAGATCGCCGTGGGCAGTATCTTTTCGGCGTCGGGCAAGTACCGTAACTGCCTGCGCATGAACTTCGCCAGCAAGCCTTCGCCCGACATCGAGGCCGCCGTACGTACCGTGGGTACCTGCGCTCGGCAGCTGCTTGCGGATAATCCGCACTCCGATGCCGACCTTTGAGCCCATGCCAAGGTCGAACGGCACGCCCGCCCTCCCTGCAAGGATGATCGCTTTGCCCTGCCCCAGGCTGTTACCGCTGCTGTTGACCCTGATCCTCGCCCTGCAAGGCTGTGCCAGCGTGAATGCGCCGCGTGAATACAGCGAAATGCTCCCGGCCGAACAATCGGCCTTCGGCAGGTCGGTGCAGGCCCAGGTGCAGGCCCATCATGGCCAGTCGGGCTTCCGACTGCTGTCGAGCAGTGACGAGGCCTTTCGCGCACGTGCCGAGCTGATCCGCAATGCCCAGGTCAGCCTCGACCTGCAGTACTACATTGTCCACGACGGTTTCAGCACCCGCGCCCTGGTCGACGAACTGCTCAAGGCCGCCGACCGCGGCGTGCGCGTACGCATCCTGCTGGACGACACCACCAGTGATGGCCTGGACAAGACCATCGCCACCCTCGCCGCGCATCACAACATCCAGATCCGCCTGTTCAACCCCACCCACCTGGGTCGCTCGACCGGCGCCACGCGCGCGGTGGGCCGCCTGCTGCAACTGTCTCGGCAGCACCGGCGCATGCACAACAAGCTGTGGCTGGCCGACAACAGCGTGGCTATCGTCGGCGGACGCAATCTGGGCGACGAATACTTCGACGCCGAGCCGGACATGAACTTCACAGACATCGACCTGCTCGGCTTCGGGCCGGTCGCCCAGCAACTGGGCTACAGCTTCGATCAGTACTGGAACAGTGCACTGAGCCAGCCGATTGCCAATTTTCTGTTGACGGTGCCGACGGCCAAACACCTGGCCGCGTCGCGGGTGCGCCTGGAAAAGTCCCTGACCACCTCGCGAAGCCAGCATCACGCCCTCTATGAACGCTTGATGACCTACCAGAGCGCGCCACAGCTGGACGTCTGGCGGCGCCAGTTGATCTGGGCCTGGGGTCAGGCACTGTGGGATGCACCCACCAAGGTGCTGGCCCGAGGCGAGCCCGACCCGCACCTGCTGCTGACCACGCAGCTCGCTCCGGAGCTGACCCAGGTCAAGCATGAACTGATGCTGATCTCCGCCTACTTCGTGCCGGGCAAAGCTGGCCGCGACTATCTCACTGGACGCGCCAATGCCGGTGTCGACGTCAGCCTGCTGACCAATTCCCTGGAAGCGACCGACGTACCTGCGGTACACGGCGGCTACGTGCCCTACCGCAAGAACTTGCTCGAGCACGGAGTGAAGCTGTTCGAGCTGCGTCGCCAGCCGGGTGACGATGCGGGTGGCACATTGAGCTTCAGTGGCAGTTCCGATTCCAGCTTGCACAGCAAGGCGATGATCTTCGACGAGCGCAAGTCCTTCATCGGCTCGTTCAATTTCGACCCGCGTTCGGTGCTGTGGAACACCGAGGTCGGCGTGCTGGTGGACAGCCCGGAACTGGCGGCGCAGATGCGCCACCTGGCCCGTGAGGGCATGTCGCCTGCACGCAGCTACCAGGTGCGCCTGGAAAATGGCCAGGTGGTGTGGGACACCGAGGACCACCAGCAGATGCACACCCTGTACCGAGAACCGGGTGACTGGTGGCGGCGGCTGAATGCGTGGGCCAGTGAAGTGATCGGGCTGGAGAAGATGCTTTGATCGACCCAGCCTGACCGGCAGTGGCTCAGAGCTTGATCCAGGTGGCCTTCAGTTCGGTGTATTTGTCGAACGCATGCAGCGACTTGTCACGACCATTGCCCGACTGCTTGAACCCACCGAACGGCGCAGTCATGTCGCCACCGTCGTACTGGTTGACCCACACGCTGCCGGCGCGCAGCGCCTTGGCCGTCAGGTGCGCCTTGGAGATGTCCGCGGTCCATACCGCTGCGGCCAGGCCGTAGGCGCTGTCATTGGCGATGCTGACCGCCTCTTCGGCAGTGTCGAAGGTAAGCACCGACAGCACCGGCCCGAAAATCTCCTCCTGGGCGATCTTCATGGCATTGGTCACGCCATCGAAAATGGTCGGTTCGACGTAAGTGCCGCCCGTTTCCTCAAGGATGCGCTTGCCACCCACCAGCAAGGTGGCACCGCCTTCCTGACCGGCGCTGATGTAGGACAGCACCGTGTTCATCTGCTGGGTGTCCACCAAAGCACCGACATTGGTCGCCGGGTCCAAAGGGTTGCCTGGCTTCCAGGCCTTGAGTGCCTCGACCACCATGGGCAGGAAGCGCTNNTGACCGAACGCTCCACCAGCAGGCGCGAGCCAGCCGTGCAGACTTCGCCCTGATTGAAGGCAATGGCGCTGGCTGCCGAATCGGCCGCCGCCTGCAGATCAGGTGCATCGGCGAACACGATGTTGGGGCTCTTGCCGCCCGCCTCCAGCCAGACGCGCTTCATGTTCGACTCGCCCGCGTAGATCATCAGTTGCTTGGCGATCCTGGTGGAACCGGTGAAGACCACGGTGTCCACGTCCATGTGCAGAGCCAGTGCCTTGCCGACCGTGTGGCCATGGCCCGGCAGCACATTGAGCACGCCCTTGGGAATGCCCGCCTCGATCGCCAACTGTGCGATGCGGATGGCGGTCAATGGGGATTTCTCCGACGGCTTGAGGATCACCGAGTTGCCCGTGGCCAGGGCCGGCCCCAGCTTCCAGCAGGCCATCATCAGAGGGAAATTCCACGGCACCACTGCGGCCACCACGCCGACGGCTTCACGCGTGACCAGCCCCAATTGGTTGTGCGGGGTCGGAGCGACCTCGTCGTAGACCTTGTCGATGGCTTCGCCGCTCCAGGCCAGGGCATTGGCCGAACCGGGTACGTCGATGTTCAGCGAATCACTGATCGGCTTGCCCATGTCCAGCGTTTCCAGAAGCGCCAGCTCCTCGGCATGCTCGCGCAACAACCCGGCGAAACGAATCAGGGTGGCCTTGCGCTTGGCCGGCGCGGCCTTGGCCCAGACGCCTTCGTTGAACGTGGCGCGGGCATTCTCGACCGCGCGCTGGGCGTCGTCAGCGTCGCAGCTGGCCACCTGGGCCAGCAGTCTACCGTCGACGGGGCTTACGCATTCGAAGGTCTGGCCCGACACGGCGTCGGTGTATTCGCCGTTGATGAACGCGCGCCCTTCGATCTTCAGCTGTTGGGCACGTTGTTCCCAGTCAGCGCGAGTCAGAGTGGTCATACGGATCTCCTGTGATTGAATGCAAAGCCCGGCCGTGCAAGGCTGAGCGGGGTGACATCGAACCACCCTAAACCACCGGTGCGACGCTTTTCAATATATTTGACACCCAGCGCACACAGGCCCACGGATGTGCGTTTTATCCAACAAGCGAGGGGTTTCCTGCATGAACATCACCAGCATCGTCGACTTCGCCCAACACAGCGTCACCCCGGAACGCTACCGCCCGGCGCCTGAAAAAATCCTCGGCGGCGACCCCGAACAGACACTGTTCAACCACTACCAGAGCCCCTGCGGACAGATGAACGCGGGGGTCTGGGAAGGCCAGGTGGGGCAATGGACGGTCAACTACACCGAGCACGAATATTGCGAAATCGTGCAGGGCGTTTCCGTGCTGCGTGACGACCAGGGCAACGGCAAGACATTGCGCGCCGGCGACCGCTTCGTGATCCCTGCAGGCTTCACTGGCACCTGGGAAGTGCTGGAGGCGTGCCGCAAGATCTACGTGGTGTTCGAATCCAAATAAGCACCGCGCCCCATGCCTAGATCCAGGAGCTACAACCGTTGATGACACGACGTTATTTCGCTATCGGCTCCGCCCTGCTGGCTACCGGTGCGGCTTTCTATCGTTTCGCCCAGGCTGACGAAAAACGCCCCACGACCGGCGGCAACTACACGCCCCAGGTGCATTACGCACCGCCCACAGGCTTCATGAACGACCCCAATGGCCTGGTGTTTTTCGACGGCGAATATCACCTTTACTATCAACACAACCCGTCGGCGGCGACGATGGGCAACGTGCACTGGGGACACGCTGTCAGCCCTGATCTTCTCAATTGGCAGACCTTGCCCACCGCCTTGTTCAACACCCCGGCCGGTCAGGCGTTCAGCGGCAGCGCGGTGGTTGACCAGCACAACCTGAGCGGACTGTTCCAGGCACAACCAGACGCCGGGGAACAAGCGGGCGGCATCGTCGCCATCTATACGCGCGCTTCGGCAACCCTGCAGACCCAGGAAATCGCCGCCAGCAGCGACCGCGGGCGCAGCTTTGTCGAGTACGCTCACAACCCGGTGCTGGACATCGGTTCCAGCCAGTTCCGCGACCCCAAGGTCTTCTGGCACGCGCCGGAACAGTGCTGGATCATGGTGGTGGTCGAGGCACGCTCGCATCGGGTGCTGTTCTACGGCTCGGTCGATCTGAAATCCTGGGACAAGCGCGGTGAATTCGCAGACAGCGGCCTGCTGGGCATCGACTACGAGTGCCCGGATCTGATCCGTGTACCCGTCGAAAACGGCGGCGAGCGTTGGGTCCTGATCCTTTCGATCAACCCCGGCGGCCCCCTGGGCGGCAGTGCGGTGCAGTATTTCATCGGCGACTTCGACGGCCGGCAGTTCACCGCCGAGGACCGCGTCACGCGGCTGATGGACTTCGGCAAGGACTTCTACGCCTTTCAAAGCTTCTCCAACCACTCTGGAGCACCGGTGGGCCTGGCCTGGCTCAGCAACTGGCAGTACGCCAACGAGGTGCCTGCCTCACCGTCCAGAGGCATGATGACACTGCCGCGGACCCTGGGATTGCGGCGCGTGGGCAAGGACTGGCGGCTGGTGCAGCAGTTCGTCGACCTCGCTCCCTTGGCGGGCAAGGTCCTGATCGACGACACCCGGCCATGGGGCAGCGCAACGCTGGCCACTGCCGCGTTGCCCGCTGGCGAGGCGATCGAGGTGCGTCTGGAAGTTGAATTGCAGCCAGGTGCCTTGGTGACGGTCCGTCTGTCCAATCAGGCTGGAGAAACCCTTGAGGCCGGATTCGACGCGGGCCCTTTCGGCGGCTTGTTCATCGACCGACACGGTGCGTCAGGCTTTGAGCAGCGCTATTTCGTCGACCGGTTTTCGTATGCCTTCCAACCTGATACCCGCACCATGGACATGCACCTGGTGATCGATCGTTCCTGCCTGGAGTTGCTCGGTGCCGCAGGCAGCGCGGCAGGGACTGCGCTGTACTACACGAAATCGCCATTGGAGCGCATCAGCGTTGTTGCACAAGGAGGAAACGCTCGCCTGAGCAAGGTTTTCGTCACCACCCTGAACCCCATCACCAACGCCCAAGCCCAGCATCGCTAGATCGAAAGCCTGGGCCTGCGCAAAACCGGGCACAAAAAAAGGCCCGCATCTTTCGATGCGGGCCTTTTTCTGGTCGCCAAAACCAATTACTTGATTTTGCCTTCCTTGTACATCACGTGCTTGCGAACAACCGGATCAAATTTCTTGATCTCGATCTTGTCCGGGGTAGTACGCTTGTTCTTGTCGGTAGTGTAGAAGTGACCAGTACCGGCGCTCGAGATCAAACGAATCAATTCACGCATGATAAAGCTCCCTTAGATCTTGCCAGCTTTGCGAATTTCGGCCAGCACGACAGTGATGCCGCGCTTGTCGATGATACGCATGCCCTTGGCGGATACGCGCAGGCGAACAAAACGTTTCTCTTCTTCAACCCAGAAGCGGTGATGCTGCAGGTTCGGCAGGAAACGACGACGGGTTTTGTTGTTTGCGTGGGAAATGTTATTCCCAGTCACCGGACCCTTACCGGTAACTTGACAGACTCTCGACATGCCTCAGCCCTCTAAAACCACATGCCCAACCCGGCATGGGTTGGCCGCTTATCTTTCAGTCATTTGGCGCACGGCGCCGCGTTTCTTCAGGGTCTTACCCGCCTCACCGTGAAGGCAGAGGAACAGGGCCCTAGAAAAGAGCGCTGCTTTATACCAGAAAGCCTGCGGTGCAACAACTCCAGATGCACAATCGATGTGCCGCGCTGCGCGGGCATCGGCCCATGTACAGCGCTGGCGGGCGTGCAGCGGCATGACCACTCGTCGCGCAGAAAAACGATTTAGGGATAGTCAACGCCGCTCGACATCTCTAGGGTAGGACTTTTCTCCAGACTGCATAGGCAGATGGGCCCTCGACACGCCAAGGAACACACCATGCGTCTTGCGACTTTGCCGTTCTTGCTTGCTCCCCTGTTTGCCTCCGCACTGGTGCATGCCGCACCGCTGACGGTCTGTACCGAAGCCAGCCCCGAGGGCTTCGACGTGGTGCAGTACAACTCGCTGACCACCACCAACGCGTCAGCCGACGTGTTGATGAACCGCCTGGTAGAGTTCGACGCCAAGGCCGGCAAGGTCATTCCCAGCCTGGCGGACAGCTGGACCGTGTCGGCCGATGGCCTGACCTACACGTTCAAGCTGCACCCAGGGGTCAAATTCCACGACACCGCCTACTTCAAGCCAGACCGCGAGCTGAACGCGCAGGACGTGCTGTTCAGTTTCCAACGCATGCTCGACCCGGCCAACCCCTGGCACAAAGTGGCGCAAAGCGGCTTTCCGCACGCCCAGTCGATGCAACTGCCCGGCCTGATCAAGAAAATCGAGGCGCCTGATCCTCTGACCGTACGGTTCACCCTGGATCATCCCGATGCAACGTTCCTGGCGACCCTGAGCATGGGCTTCGCCTCGATCTATTCGGCGCAATACGCCGATCAATTGATGAAAGCCGGCACTCCGGAAAAACTCAACAGCCAGCCGATCGGCAGCGGGCCCTTCGTATTCGTGCGCTTCGAAAAAGACGCCGTGGTGCGCTACAAGGCCAACCCGGACTACTTTGCCGGCAAGCCTGCCGTCGACCCTTTGCTGTTCGCCATCACCCCGGACGCCAACGTGCGCCTGCAGAAGCTGCGCCGCAACGAGTGCCAGCTGACCCTGTCGCCCAAGCCCCTGGACATCGCTGCGGCCGCCGACGACAAGAGCCTGAAAGTGATCAAGACCGAGGCTTTCATGACCGCGTTCGTGGCCATCAACAGCCAGCACCCGCCTTTGGACAAGCCTGAAGTGCGCCAGGCCATCAACCTGGCCTTCGACAAGGACAGCTACCTCAAGGCCGTCTTCGAAGGCACTGCCGAGGCTGCCAACGGCCCCTACCCGCCCAATACCTGGAGCTATGCACGGGACTTGCCCGGCTACAAGCAGGATGCGGCCAAGGCGCGCGAGTTGCTCGCCAAGGCGGGCTTGAAGGACGGCTTCAACACCACGATCTGGACCCGCCCTTCGGGCAGCCTGCTCAACCCCAATCCCAGCCTGGGCGCGCAGCTGTTGCAGGCCGACCTGGCCAAGGTCGGCATCAAGGCCGAGATCCGCGTGATCGAATGGGGCGAGTTGATTCGCCGTGCCAAGGCCGGCGAGCATGACCTGCTGTTCATGGGCTGGGCCGGCGACAACGGCGATCCGGACAACTTCCTCACCCCGCAGTTTTCCTGCGCAGCCGTGCAGTCGGGCACCAACTTCGCACGCTATTGCGACAAGGGCCTGGACAAGCTGATCAGCGATGGCAAGGCAGTGACCGATCAGGCCCAGCGCAGCAAGCTGTACCAGCAGGCCCAGGCTCTGATCCAGAAGCAGGCGCTGTGGCTGCCGCTGGCCCACCCCACCGCAGCCGTGCTGGCGCGCGAAGGGGTCGAGGGCTACACCGTCAGCCCGTTCGGTCGGCAGGATTTCTCCAGGGTGTCAGTGGAGAAATAGGCTGCCACTACCGGCCTCTTCGCGGGTAGAACCCGCTCCCACAGTGGATTTTCGTATCACCACAGATCCCTGTAGGAGCGGCCGGTGCATGCACAGCCTAATCTCGCCCCTTACATCCACCCATGCTCGACCATCGACAACGGCTCGCCTTCGCCGATGATGATGTGGTCGAGCACCCGCACATCCACCAGCGCCAACGACTCCTTGAGGCGCTGGGTCAGCGAGCGATCGGCCTGGCTCGGGGTCGGGTTTCCGGAAGGGTGATTGTGCGCCAGGATCAGCGCTGCCGCATTCGTGGCAATGGCCCGTTTGACTACCTCACGCGGATACACCGCCGCGCTGTCGATGGTGCCGCGAAACAGTACTTCGAAACCCAGCGGCTGATGCTTGGTGTCCAGAAACAGGCAGCCGAACACTTCCTGGCGCTCATGGCGCAGCTTGGCCTTGAGGTAATGGCGCACCGACGATGGATCTTCCATGGCCGGCCCACGGTTCAGCCGCTCGGCCATGTAGCGGCGGTTCATCTCGATGGAGGCCTGCAACTGGGCGTACTTGGCAGGGCCCATGCCGAAGTGCTGGCTGAAGGTTTTCTGGTCGGCTTCGAGCAAGGCGCGCAGACCGCCGAAGCGGATCAGCAGGTTGCGTGCAACGTCCACGGCGCTGTGTCCAGCCACGCCGGTGCGCAGGAATATCGCCAACAACTCGCCATCGGAAAGACTGCCCGGACCATGCGCCAGCAGGCGCTCTCGCGGACGCTCGGCCTCGGGCCAATCGCGAATACTCATCCCCACTCCCTGTCTGTGTGCCTCGCTGTTCCATAGCGAGCGCTGTGCTATCTTAGCGCAACTTTTTGCACGGCGACCCGGCCCCGGAAGGCGGTTTCACCGTGGTGTTATTACCAGATATAAAGGCAGGCCTATGCAGCGGCTGTATCGAAAACGCATCATTCTGGGCGTCGGCGGCGGCATTGCCGCCTACAAGAGCGCCGAGCTGGTACGTAGGCTTCTGGAGCAGGGCGCCGAAGTGCGCGTGGTAATGACCAAGGGCGGCAGCGAGTTCATCACGCCTCTGACCCTGCAGGCGCTGTCCGGCCACCCGGTGCATCTGGACCTGCTCGACCCGGCGGCCGAAGCTGCCATGGGCCACATCGATCTGGCCAAATGGGCCGACCTGGTCCTCATCGCCCCGGCCACCGCCGACCTGATGGCACGCCTGGCCCAGGGCCTGGCCAACGACCTGCTGACCACCCTGGTACTGGCCACCGACGCCACCGTGGCCATCGCCCCGGCCATGAACCAGGCCATGTGGCGCGACCCGGCCACACAGGACAACCTGCACCTGCTGCGCAGCCGCGGCCTCAAGGTCTTCGGCCCGGCCGCTGGCAGCCAGGCCTGCGGCGACATCGGCCTGGGCCGCATGCTTGAAGCCACCGAACTGGCGCTGTGCGCGGCCGAATGTTTCGAGCATCTGGCACTGACCGGCAAGCACGTGTTGATCACTGCCGGGCCGACCCAGGAAAACATCGACCCGGTGCGCTACATCACCAACCACAGCTCCGGCAAGATGGGCTTTGCCCTGGCCGAAGCGGCCGTCGAGGCCGGCGCCCGCGTTACCTTGATCTGCGGCCCGGTGCACTTGCCCACGCCCGACCGCGTCACCCGCATCGACGTGGTCAGCGCGCGCGACATGCTCGCCGCCTGCGAGGCTGGCATGCCCTGCGACGTGTTCATCGCGTCCGCCGCCGTGGCCGACTATCGTCCCGAAGTGGTGGCTGCGCAGAAGCTCAAGAAAGACCCCAGCAGTGGTGACGGCCTGCTTTTGCAGATGGTGCGCAATCCGGACATCCTGGCAACCATCGCCGGTCGCGCCGATCGCCCATTCAGCGTCGGCTTCGCCGCCGAGACCGAGCACCTGCTCGACTACGCCGCGCGCAAGCTCAAGGACAAGAACCTGGACTTGATCGTGGCCAACGACGTCGCCAACCCCAGCATCGGTTTCAACAGTGAAGAAAACGCCTGCAGCGTGATCGACCGCCAGTTGCAGACCACTGCTTTCGCTCAGACCAGCAAGGGCAAGATCGCCCGCCAGCTGGTTTCCTTCATCGCCAAGCGCCTCGACCAGGTTTAACGACAGCCATGCACGCCCTACAAGCCAAGATCCTTGACCCACGTCTGGGCCGGGACTTCCCGCTGCCACACTACGCCACACCCGGCTCCGCAGGCCTGGACCTGCGCGCCATGCTGCAGCAAGACACCCTGCTGGCACCTGGACAGACCCTGCTGATCCCTACCGGCCTTTCGATCTATATCGGTGATCCGGGCCTGGCAGCGATGATCCTCCCGCGCTCGGGCCTGGGCCACAAGCACGGTATCGTGCTCGGCAACCTGGTCGGCCTGATCGACTCCGATTACCAGGGCGAACTGATGGTCTCGTGCTGGAACCGTGGCGACAGCGAGTTCACCCTGACGGTGGGCGAGCGTATCGCTCAACTGGTGCTGGTTCCTGTGGTGCAGGCTCACTTCGAACTGGTCGAAAGCTTCGACGAAAGCCAGCGCGGGACCGGCGGTTTCGGTCACTCCGGCACCCAGTAAACGGCCATGCAGACCCGGCGGCCGTGGCGATGCCCGTCCGCTTCAAAGCGTTCAATGCGGAGATGACAGGTGAAAGGATTTCCTCGCAATGCCAAGACGGCCGAGCACGGCCAGGCTTCGAACGCGCGGAGCACCGCCGGTAACCAGGCACTGCTGATCGCCGTCGTTGGCGTGCTCGTTGCCTTGCTGCTGATCTGGTTTCTGGTCGTCGCGCCGCTCGCCGGCCGTGCCTTCCAGAACGCCGAGGCGACCGCCGCCGCGCCTTTCACCGCAGGTCTGGACACCGTGATCGCGCGCCAAGCCGGCGTAACGGCTACCTTGGCTCACTCACCGGCACTGACGGCTGCGCTGGCCAGCCAGGACCCTTCGCTCATCGCTCAAGCCGTTGGCGCCGTGCCCTTGATCGATGGCCTGCAGGGCGTGCGCCTGAATCTGCCGGGGCAAACCAAGGTCGATCAGCAGGGTGCTGCGCCGATCAATTTTGCCGTACTGGATATGATCAGCCGCGCCGAACGCGGTACTGCCACTGCGCCCGAGGCCTACAAGGTCAACGGGCGCTGGTGGATCTATAACGTCGCCACCGTCCAGCAAAGCTCGACATCCCCAGTGCTGGGTACGCTGGTACTGGCCTTCGAGATGCAGCCCCTGACTCAGGCCCTGGCACTGCCCGACGCCGAATTCGGCCAACTGCGCCTGCAGCAGAGCGTGCTGGGCAGCCCGCCGCAAGTGCTGGTCGAACAAGGCAGCAATGCGTCGGCCATGCGCTACCCGTATCCGACCGCCAACCCCAACTGGCGCCTGGAATTCAGTCCCGGGCCGCTGTTCCAGCCACCGTTTGCCTGGAGTGCACTGGGCCTGATGATGCTTGCCGCGGCGATCGCCATCGGCTGCGCCGCGCTGGCGGTACGTCTGGCCCAACGCCAACTGTATGCACGCATCGAGGCCGACGCGCGGCAGCTAGAGCAGTTGCTCGAGGAGTTGTCCGGCGGCAAGGCGGTCAAGGCGTTCGGCCTGAGCCTGGCGCCCCTCAACGGCCTGGCACAGGGTCTGGCGCGCCTGTCCCTGCGCGAGGGCGCCGCGCGTCCGGCCGACAGCAGCACGGCCGCGCCTGCGCCCGTGCCGGTCGTGGACGACTGGACCAATCCGATCTTCCAGGACATCGACATGCTCGAGCTCGACGCCACCGACCCTGTCGTCGAAGCGAGCGACATGCCGCCGGCGCTGCCCCACGGCATCTTTCGCGCCTATGACATTCGCGGCATCGTCGGCAGCACCTTGAATGCCGACACCGCCTATTGGGTGGGACGTGCCGTCGGCGCGCAAAGCCTGGCCATGGGCGAGGCCAACGTCAACGTCGGCCGCGACGGGCGCCTGTCCGGCCCCGAGCTGGTGCAGCCATTGATCCAGGGTCTGGTCGACGCCGGTTGTCACGTCAGCGACGTGGGCCTGGTGCCGACACCTGCGCTGTACTACGCCAACCACGTGCTCAGCGGCCGCTCCGGTGTGATGCTGACCGGCAGCCACAACCCGCCGGACTACAACGGCTTCAAGGTGGTGATCGCCGGCGACACGCTGGCCAACGAACAGATCCTGGCCCTGCACCAGCGCCTGCTGCACAACGACCTCAGCCAAGGCCAGGGCAGCGTCGAGAAGGTCGAGATCCTGGAGCGCTATGTGGCGCAGATCCGCGATGACATCGTTCTCACCCGCCGACTCAAGGTCGTGGTCGACTGCGGCAGCGGCGCCGGTGCCGTGGTGGCGCCGCAGTTGATAGAGACTCTGGGATGCGAAGTCATCCCGTTGTTCTGCGAGGTCGACGGGCATTTCCCCCATCATCATCCGGACCCGAGCAAGGCCGCCAACCTGCAGGCGTTGATCGCCAAGGTCAGCGAAACGGGCGCCGACCTGGGCCTGGCCTTCGATGGCGACGCGGACCGTGTGGGCGTAGTCACCAACACCGGCCGCATCATCCATCCCGATCGCCTGCTGATGCTGTTCGCGCGCGACGTGCTGTCGCGCAATCCCGGCGCCGACGTGATCTACGACGTCAAATGCACGCGTCGCCTGGGCCCGCTGATCAAGGAACACGGCGGCCGCCCGGTGATGTGGAAGACCGGGCATTCCCTGATCAAGAAAGAAATGAAGCGCACCGGCGCGCTGGTGGCCGGGGAAATGAGCGGGCACATCTTCTTCAAGGAACGCTGGTTCGGCTTCGACGACGGCATCTACAGCGCTGCGCGACTGCTGGAAATCCTCAGCCGCGAACACCTCAGTGCCGAAGACGTCTTCGCCGCATTCGCCGACGACGTGTCGACGCCCGAGCTGAACATTGCGGTGACCGAAGACAGCAAATTCGGCATCATCGACGCCCTGCACCACGGCGCTCAGTGGGGGGATGCCCAGCTCACCCTCATCGACGGCGTGCGCGTGGACTACCCTAGAGGCTGGGGCCTGGTCCGCGCCTCCAACACCACCCCCGTGCTGGTGACGCGTTTCGAGGCAGAAGACGCCGAGGAACTCGAACGAATCCAGGGCGTCTTCCGTACCCAGTTGTTGAAAGTCGCACCCGATCTGCACCTACCGTTCTGACCACTTGTTTCACTGGAGCCCCGCATGACCCTCGAACGTGATGCCGCCACCAACGTCGCCAAGGTATTGTCCGAAGCGCTGCCCTATATCCGCCGCTTCGTCGGCAAGACCCTGGTGATCAAGTACGGCGGCAACGCGATGGAGAGCGAGGAGCTCAAGACCGGTTTCGCCCGCGATATCGTGCTGATGAAGGCTGTCGGCATCAACCCGGTGGTGGTGCACGGCGGCGGGCCGCAGATCGGCGACCTGCTCAAGCGCCTGTCCATCGAGAGCCATTTCGTCGACGGCATGCGCGTCACTGACGCCCAGACCATGGACGTCGTGGAGATGGTGCTCGGTGGCCAGGTGAACAAGGACATCGTCAACCTGATCAATCGCCACGGCGGCAGCGCCATCGGCCTGACCGGCAAGGACGCCGAGCTGATCCGCGCACGCAAGCTGACGGTGACCCGTCAGACCCCTGAAATGACCAAGCCGGAGATCATCGACATCGGCCACGTCGGGGAAGTCAGCGGGGTCAATACCGATCTGTTGAACATGCTGGTCAATGGTGACTTCATCCCGGTGATCGCGCCCATTGGCGTGGGTCCGGATGGCGAGTCCTACAACATCAACGCCGACCTGGTGGCGGGCAAGGTGGCCGAGGCGCTCAAGGCCGAGAAGCTGATGCTGCTGACCAACATTGCGGGCTTGATGGACAAGGAAGGCAACGTGCTGACCGGCCTGACCACCGAGCAGGTATCCGGCCTGATCGCCGACGGCACCATCTACGGTGGCATGCTGCCCAAGATCCGTTGCGCGCTGGAAGCGGTCCAGGGTGGCGTGACCACCTCGCACATCATCGACGGCCGCGTCCCCAATGCCGTGCTTCTGGAAATCTTCACCGACAGCGGTGTCGGCACCCTGATCAGCAACAAGAAGATCGGTTGACCTGACCGCGCGCGGTGCATCAGAAGTACCGCGCCGACCGCCGACGCGATTACAGTTGGGATTCGAGAAGCTTGACCAACTGGGTTCGCTGCTGGGCGAACCCGGCGTCCGCTTCGCTGCGTGTCTGCTGCAGTTTGGCGATTCGCGCTTGGGCGTCGATGATCTGAGCCTGCACGTCACGCAACTGGTCGAGCATCGATGTCGACACTTCCTGACCCGCCCGCTCCTGCGCCGCCGCCTGCCCCTGCAGCGTGGTCTGCTGACCCTGCAAGGTCTGCACGTTCGCCGTGGCCACGGCAATCAGGGCATCGATCTCAGCCCTGCGACGAGCACTGGCCTTGTCCAGCTCTTCCAGCGATGGATAACGATCGAGCAACTGCGCATCGGCCTGCGACTGCACTTGGGCTTGTTGCTTGAGGCGTGTTTCTTCGGCCGTCGGCGCAGGCGGCACGGTCTGTACCACCCGACCGCTCTGGTTGAGCACCTGATAGCCCTTGCCCACGTACTCCGGCGGTACGCCCTGGCGATCCAGCACCGTCACGCCGCGGCTATCGACATAGCGATAGAGCAGCATGACCGGTGCCTGCGCGGCCACGGCCAAGACCGGGAGCAGGCCGAACGCTGCGACCACCACCGCCCGCCATCGCACGTGACTAGATACCGTACTGCGCACGATAGGCTTCGACCGCCGGCAGATGCTGCTTGAGCTGCGCGTCGTCGGCGAGGAATTCCAGCACTTGATTCAGCGAAACAATGCTGACCACGGGCACGCCGAAGTCACGTTCCACTTCCTGAATGGCCGACAGCTCGCCATTGCCACGCTCCTGGCGATTGAGGGCAATCATTACCCCTGCCGCGGTCGCGTTCTGCTGCTGGATGATCTGCATGACTTCACGGATGGCCGTACCGGCAGTGATCACGTCGTCGATGATCAGCACGTTGCCGGCCAGGGGCGAACCGACCAGGCTGCCACCTTCGCCATGCGCCTTGGCTTCCTTGCGATTGAAGCACCAGGGCACGTCCAGCTGATGCCTTTCGGCCAGTTGCACCGAAGTGGCAGCGGCCAGGGGAATACCCTTGTAGGCGGGCCCGAACAGGACGTCGAAAGCGATGCCGCTGTCGACGATGGCTGCGGCATAATAGCGCGCCAGTTCGGCCAGCGCGGCACCGGTGTTGAACAGGCCGGCATTGAAGAAATAGGGACTGGTACGCCCTGATTTCAGGGTGAATTCGCCGAAACGCAGAACGCCTCGATCAATTGCAAAACGAATGAAGTCGCGCTGATAGGCCTGCATCGAAAAAGTCCCGGATACCACGGATTTAGCTAATTAGGTAGAGCTCGGGTATCATACACGCACAAGATTTTTGGGGCCATGTATGCGGATCATCAGTGTGAACGTCAATGGTATTCAGGCGGCAGTCGAGCGCGGGTTGCTCAGTTGGCTGCAGGCCCAGAATGCCGACGTCATCTGCTTGCAGGACACCCGTGCTTCCGCCTTTGAACTGGATGACGCCGCCTTCCAACTGGACGGCTACTTCCTTTATGCGTGCGATGCAGAAGTTCCAGCCCAGGGCGGTGTGGCGCTGTACTCGCGGTTGCAACCCAAGGCGGTCATCAGTGGGCTGGGCTTCGAGACAGCCGACCGCTACGGGCGTTATCTGCAGGCAGATTTCGATAAACTCAGTATTGCCACCTTGCTGCTGCCTTCGGGCATGAACGGCGATGAAGACCTGAACCAGAAGTTCAAGCTCATGGACGACTTCGGCAAGTACCTGGACAAGCAACGGCGCAAGCGTCGCGAATACATCTACTGTGGTTCGCTGTATGTTGCACAGCAGAAACTCGACATCAAGAACTGGCGCGACAGTCAGCAGTCGCCCGGCTTCCTGGCGCCCGAGCGGGCCTGGATGGACGAAATCGTCGGCAACATGGGCTATGTCGATGCGTTGCGCGAAGTCAGTCGCGAAGGCGACCAGTACAGCTGGTGGCCCGACAACGAACAGGCCGAGATGCTCAACCTGGGCTGGCGCTTCGACTACCAGCTGCTGACCCCAGGCCTGCGACGCTTCGTGCGCAGTGCGCGCCTGCCGCGCCAGCCCCGCTTTTCCCAGCACGCGCCACTCATCGTGGACTACGACTGGACCCTGACGATCTGATCGCCAGGCACAAAAAAGCCGACCTTGCGAGGTCGGCTTTTTTGTGGGCTTCTTGCAGAGCTTGGACACTGTGGGAGCGGTGAATCAGACAGACCGCATGCACCGCCGACGCGGCTCGCGCCGTTACAAAGGCAGCGCAATCTTTGTGGGAGCGGGCTCTGCCCGCTCCCACACAGAGCCTGCCTTCACAGAAAGCCAACCCTATGGCCAGCCTTATAGGAGGCTAGCCTTAATAGGAGGCCAGCCTTATGTAGAGCCCGCATCCACAAAGGGCTTTCGTCACTCGGCCAAGGCAGCTTTCTGCAGGGCGAAGATCTCTTCCATGCCCTGCTGGGCCAGTGCCAGCATGGCGTTGAGGTCGGCCGGCTGGAACGGCGCGCCTTCGGCGGTGCCCTGCACTTCGATGAAGCCACCGGTGCTGGTCATCACCACGTTGAGGTCGGTCTCGGCAGCGGAGTCTTCCAGATAGTCGAGGTCCAGGACCGGTTCGCCCTGGTACATGCCCACCGACACGGCAGCAATCATCTGCTTGAGCGGATCGCCGCCCTTCAGGCCGCCGCGCTTCTTGACCATCTTCAAGGCATCGACCAACGCCACCATGGCACCGGTGATGGACGCGGTCCGCGTGCCACCGTCGGCCTGGATGACATCGCAGTCGACGTACAGCGTGATGTCGCCCAGCTTGCTCATGTCCAGCGCCGCACGCAGCGAGCGGCCGATCAGGCGCTGGATTTCCAGAGTACGGCCGCCTTGCTTGCCACGGCTGGCTTCACGCTGGTTACGGTCGCCGGTGGCGCGCGGCAGCATGCCGNNCCCTGCCCCTTGAGGAAGCGCGGCACGCCGTTTTCGACGCTGACGGTGCAGATCACCTTGGTGTCGCCGAACTCTACCAAGACAGACCCTTCGGCGTGCTTGGTGTAGTTGCGAGTGATGCGGATCGAGCGGAGCTGATCGGCGGCGCGACCACTTGGACGTTTCATCGGGATACCTGTACTGGACTCAAATCTGGCGGGCATTATAGGGCGTCCGACCATGAATTGCCCGTCCCGCCCCCGCAGATCGCGCCAGCATTGGGAGCCGGCGCCAGGTTGCGCTACAATCCCGCGCCTCGATTCATCGTCCATCGTCTGCGAGGTTTCTCCCCCATGGTGCACAGCATGACCGCCTTCGCGCGTTGCGAACGAGCCGCGGCCCAAGGCACCCTGAGCTGGGAGCTGCGTTCGGTCAACCATCGCTATCTGGAACCGCATCTGCGCCTGCCCGAGGCCCTGCGCGACCTCGAAGGTTCGGTGCGCGAAGCTCTGCGCCAAGGCCTGTCGCGCGGCAAGGTCGAATGCACCCTGCGCTACACCGAGGACACCAGCGGCCAGCCCTTGCAGGTCGATCGCGAACGCGCCACGCAATTGATTGCCGCCGCCGAGACCGTTGCCGCCCTGATCAAGCAGCCTGCTGCGCTCAACCCACTGGAAGTGCTGGCCTGGCCCGGCGTGCTGGTGGCCGACGCCAGCGATCCCCAGGCCCTGAGCACGGCGGCCAACGAGTTGTTCGCACAGGCATTGGCCGAGCTCAAGGCCGGCCGCGTACGCGAAGGCGCCGAACTGGCCCGGCTGATCAATGACCGGCTCGATGCCATGAGCAGCGAGGTCGCCACCTTGCGCAGCCTGGTGCCGCAGATGCTCAGCGCGCAACGGCAGAAGATCCTCGACCGCTGCGCCGACTTGCAGGCCGAGCTCGACCCGCAGCGACTGGAGCAGGAAATGGTCCTGCTGGCACAGAAAAGCGACGTGGCCGAAGAACTTGATCGCCTGACCACCCACGTCACCGAAGTGCGGCGCGTGCTCAAGGCCGGCGGCGCCGCCGGCCGACGCCTGGATTTCCTCATGCAGGAACTCAACCGCGAAGCCAACACCCTGGGCTCCAAAGCCTTCGACCCACGCAGTACGCAGGCTGCCGTCAACCTCAAGGTGTTGATCGAGCAGATGCGTGAACAAGTGCAGAACATTGAGTAAGGCCACCCTTTCATGACCCACAGCACCGGCACCCTTTACATCGTTTCGGCTCCCTCGGGCGCGGGCAAGACCAGCCTGGTCAAGGCCCTGNNCACACCACCCGCGCCATGCGTCCGGGCGAGGTCTGTGGCGTGAACTATCATTTCGTCGACCGCGAAACCTTCATCGACATGATCGGCCACGGCGACTTCCTGGAGCAGGCCGAAGTGTTCGGCAACCTCTATGGCACGTCCCAGAGCCACCTGCAGCAGACCCTCGACGAAGGTCACGACCTGATTCTGGAAATCGACTGGCAGGGTGCCGAGCAAGTGCGTCGGCTGATGCCCTCGGCACGCTCGATCTTCATCCTGCCGCCGTCGCAACTGGCGCTGCGCCAGCGTCTGACCAACCGCGGTACCGACAGCGACGAGATCATCGAGAAGCGCATGCGCGAAGCGGTCAGCGAGATGAGCCACTATGTCGAATACGACTACCTGATCATCAACGACGACTTTGCCTCGGCCCTGGAAGACCTCAAAGCGGTGTTTCGCGCCAACCGCCTGCAGCAGCAGGCACAGCAGCAAAAGCACGGCGCTTTGCTGGCCGAACTGCTCGCCTGAAAACAAAGCTTCCCTAAACGCTGGTGATTTTTTAAACTATCGAGTCCGCTCGCCCATCCGGGCCGCGCGCATAATCGCATTTGCTACGAGGAAGACCATGGCCCGCGTAACCGTTGAAGACTGCCTAGAACACGTGGATAACCGTTTCGAGCTGGTCATGCTCTCCACCAAACGCGCTCGCCAGCTGGCGACCGGCGGCAAAGAGCCGAAAGTGGCGTGGGAAAATGACAAGCCTACCGTGGTAGCCCTGCGTGAAATCGCCGAAGGCCTGATCGACTATGCTGCTATCGCTGAAGCTGAAATCGTTGAAGACGAACCCCTCTTCGCAGCGTTCGAAGACGAGGCCAACGAGGCCGTCTAAGTCCATGCCTGGTCGACGCTGTACGGCGCGAGGTTCTATCCCACATCGGCAGGAGGTCTCCCCTTGCCGAGCATAGACGCCCTCGCCGATCGCTTGTCGACCTACCTCGGCAAGGAGCAGGTCAACCTGGTCCGCCGAGCGTACTTCTACGCCGAACAAGCCCACGACGGCCAACGCCGTCGCAGCGGCGAAGCCTACGTCACGCACCCGCTGGCGGTGGCAGGCATTCTCGCCGACATGCACATGGACCATCAGAGCCTGATGGCGGCCATGCTGCACGACGTGATCGAAGACACCGGTATCGCCAAGGAAGCACTCAGTGCCCAGTTCGGCGAAACCGTGGCCGATCTGGTCGACGGGGTCAGCAAGCTGACCCAGATGAACTTCGAGACCAAGGCCGAGGCTCAGGCGGAAAACTTCCAGAAGATGGCCATGGCCATGGCCCGGGACATCCGCGTGATCCTGGTCAAGCTCG
>NZ_DJUS01000080.1:0-23783 GCF_002438365.1 Pseudomonas sp. UBA6276 | reverse complement strand
AAACCCTGGAAATCTACGCACCCATCGCCAACCGGCTGGGCATGCACAACGTGCGCGTCGAATTCGAGGACCTGGGCTTCAAGGCCATGTACCCGATGCGCTCGGCGCGCATCTACCAGGCGGTCAAGCGCGCCCGCGGCAACCGCAAGGAACTGGTCAACAAGATCGAAAATTCCCTGGCCCATTGCCTCTCGGTGGATGGCATCGAGGGCGATGTCAGCGGTCGCCAGAAGCACATCTATGGCATCTACAAGAAGATGCGCGGCAAGCGCCGTGCCTTCAACGAGATCATGGACGTGTACGCCTTCCGCATCGTGGTCGACAAGGTCGACACCTGCTACCGCGTGCTGGGCGCCGTGCACAACCTGTACAAGCCCCTGCCAGGCCGCTTCAAGGACTACATCGCGATTCCCAAGGCCAACGGCTACCAGTCGCTGCACACCACCTTGTTCGGCATGCACGGCGTACCGATCGAAATCCAGATCCGCACCCGTGAAATGGAAGAGATGGCCAACAACGGCATCGCCGCCCACTGGCTGTACAAGTCCAGCGACGACGAACAACCCAAGGGCACCCACGCCCGTGCCCGTCAGTGGGTCAAGGGTGTGCTGGAAATGCAGCAACGTGCCGGCAACTCCCTGGAATTCATCGAGAGCGTGAAGATCGACCTGTTTCCGGACGAGGTCTACGTGTTCACGCCCAAGGGCCGCATCATGGAGCTGCCCAAGGGTTCCACGGCGGTGGACTTTGCCTATGCGGTGCATACCGACGTGGGCAACAGCTGCATCGCCTGCCGCATCAACCGACGCCTGGCGCCGCTGTCCGAGCCGCTGCAGAGCGGTTCGACGGTGGAAATCGTCAGTGCACCCGGCGCACGCCCCAACCCGGCCTGGCTCAACTTCGTGGTCACCGGCAAGGCCCGCACCCATATTCGCCATGCCCTGAAGCTGCAACGCCGCTCGGAATCGGTGAACCTGGGCGAACGTCTGCTGAACAAGGTGCTCAACGGTTTCGACAGTGCGCTGGACAAGATTCCTGCCGAGCGCGTTCAGGCCATGCTGGCCGAGTACCGCCTGGAGCTGATCGAAGACCTGCTCGAAGACATCGGCCTGGGCAACCGCATGGCCTATGTCGTGGCGCGACGCCTGCTGGCGACCGATGGCGGCGAGCAGTTGCCCAGCCCCGAAGGGCCGCTGGCCATTCGCGGTACCGAGGGCCTGGTGCTCAGCTATGCCAAATGCTGCACGCCCATCCCCGGCGATCCGATCGTGGGTCACCTGTCGGCGGGCAAGGGCATGGTGGTTCACCTGGAAAACTGCCGCAACATCAGCGAAATCCGCCACAACCCGGAAAAATGCATCCAGCTGGGCTGGGCCAAGGACGTCACCGGCGAGTTCAATGTCGAGTTGCGCGTGGAACTCGAGCACCAGCGCGGCCTGATCGCGTTGCTGGCCAGCAGCGTCAACGCCGCCGACGGCAACATCGAGAAGATCAGCATGGACGAACGCGATGGCCGCATCAGCGTGGTCCAGCTGGTGGTCAGCGTGCACGATCGCGTCCACCTGGCCCGTGTCATCAAGAAACTGCGCGCCCTGGCTGGCGTCACCCGCCTCACGCGCGTGCGTGCCTGAGGCGCGGAACCTTCATTTCAAGGAGCTGTTCATGACCAAGACCGTAATCACCAGCGACAAGGCCCCGGCTGCCATCGGTACCTACTCCCAGGCCATCAAGGCTGGCAATACCGTCTACATGTCCGGCCAGATTCCACTGGACCCTGCCACCATGGAGCTGGTCGAAGGCTTCGAGGCTCAGACCGTGCAGGTGTTCGAGAACCTCAAGTCAGTGGCAGAGGCTGCCGGCGGTTCGTTCAAGGACATCGTCAAGCTCAACATCTTCCTGACCGATCTGAGCCATTTCGCCACCGTCAACGAAGTGATGGGCCGCTACTTCCAGCAGCCTTACCCTGCCCGCGCCGCAATTGGCGTCGCCGCCCTGCCCAAGGGCGCGCAGGTTGAAATGGACGCTATCCTGGTCATCGAATAAGCCGCCCCGCGCGCTGCGGCAATCGTCTGCAGCGCCATTCGCCAGCAAGGACTTCCTTCATGCGTCACGCGCTCGCCCTATCTCTGGCCGCCCTGCTTCTGGGCGGCTGCGCCAGCCACGAAAACGTCGACCCCAACGGCGTCTGGATCAATCAGAAAGCCATCGATGCCGCCGCCAAGGGCGCAAGCCTGCGCCAGGCGCTGTTGGCCAACGGCCCGACACTGGAATGGTCGATCGACACCGTGGCCGGTCAGGCTCGTTTCAGCAATGGCTTCGAAGAGGGCGAGGGCAAGCTGGTGCCCCAGGCCGATGGCCAGTTCAAGGTGGACTTCTACGGCAACGGTGAAGACACCCTGAAAATAGACGGCGCTACCCTGCAACAAGCAGCGAGCGATAACACCCCGGTGCAAACCTTCAGCAAGTCGGCCGCCCCGGCGCGTGCGGATACGCCGGTGGGCGCGACCTTCGAGCAGGCGCTGTACACCGCCTACATGGGCGGCGACTGGAAAGTCGTCGAGGGCCCAGGCCAGGGCGGCGTGGCTCATTTCCTGCCCGACGGACGCATCGATGGCCTGGCGGGCCTGGATCGATACGCGTTGTGCCTGGCGGGTGACTGCGCGGCCATGAGCGGCGAGTTCGACAGCATGTGGCTGGAACAGCAACAGCGCGGCAATGCCTTTATTTTCCGTCGCAACGGCAATCAGCTGGAAATCCTGCAGGCGCTCAACCAGGCCCAGGACGATGAAATGCCCAACCTGGTGCCCGGCACCCGGCGCTGGTTGCTCAGCAAATAGCACCGGGACGAGGCGAGGCTACCGGCTCAGCAAGGCCGCATACCCTTCCCGATAGGTGGGGTACTGCGGCGTCCAGCCCAAGGCGCGTGCACGCGCATTGCTGCAGCGCTTGGAACCAGTGCGGCGGATGCTCTGGGTCTGCGAGCGCTGGGTGACGCCCAGGTACGTGCGCAGCCAATCCACCACCTCGTGCAATGGGGCCGGGGCATCGTCGACGCCTATGTAGCAGTCATCCAGCCCGACGCCACGAGCATCCGCTTCGATCAGAAACGCCAAAAGCCCTGCGGCATCGTCGGCATGAATGCGGTTGCCGTACAGCGGCGGCTGCGACGCGACCTGATAACCCTCGCGTACCTGCCCGGCCAGACGCTCGCGACCGGGCCCATAGATGCCGGTCAGGCGCACGACGGTCGCCGGTTCAGGCGCGCTCAACGCCAGTTGCTCGGCTTCGAGCATCAGGCGCCCGGAAAACCCGCTGGGCGTTACCGGCGAGGTCTCATCGACCCAATCCCCTTCAGTCTGTCCATACACGCTACTGCTGGACACGAAGAACAGACGCCTGGGCGTCTGCCGGTGCTCTGCCAGCCAGCTCAGTACATGGCGCAAGCCGTCGACATAGGCGGCTTGATAGCCCGGCTCGTCGTGTTGCGTGGCGGCCACGCAATACAGCAGGTAATCCAGGGGCTCGCGTGGCCAGGCCTCGGGGCACTGCGCCTGGTGCAGGTCGGCAGCGACGCCGAGTACACCGTCAGGCAACTGCTCGATGTGCCGACGCAGACCGTGCACGCGCCAGTTCGATGCCAACAGGCGGCGGGCGACGCGGCTGCCGATATCGCCGCAACCGGCGATCAATACAGTGGGTGAAGTCATGCGCAAGGCTCCTGAAAGTCAGGCACCGAGCCTACCCTTAGCCGAGGTTTTGCGGCCAGCGGTATTAAATAAGTTACATTATTACTTTTGCTAACAAGAATTACTTGCAATAATACCGCCCCAATCTGTTCTCGGCCTTTCACGAGGCCTTGAAGAACGTGCACCCCTTTTCTTTCTCTTCTCAGGTCCGGCCAGCATGATTCGCAAACACCCTTCCGCTTCGCCAAGCCAGCCACGCGCGTGGAGTGCCATTGCAGCGTTGCTGCTGGGCCTGGCCATCGCTCCGTTGACATTCGCCGACGCCACTGCGCCGAGCAATGCACCTGCCAGTACCGCGACTGCAGCGCCCGCGCAAGCCGCACCGGCATCCCAGCCCGCCGCCACACCTGCACCGAGCGCCGAGCAACCCGCGCCGGCCGAGCAGGCGCTGGTCGAAGACACCACTCTGGGCATGGGTCACGACCTGTCGCCGTGGGGCATGTACCAGAACGCGGACATCGTGGTGAAGGCCGTGATGATCGGCCTGGCCATTGCCTCGATCATCACCTGGACCATCTGGATCGCCAAGGGCTTCGAGCTGCTGGGCGCCAAGCGTCGCCTCAAGGGTGAAATCGCCGCGCTGAAGAAAGCCGCCACCCTCAAGCAGGCGAGCGAAACCGCTTCGCGCAAAGGCACCCTGGCCAACCTGCTGGTCCACGATGCCCTCGAAGAGATGCACCTGTCGGCCAACGCGCGCGAACGTGAAGGCATCAAGGAGCGGGTCAGCTTCCGTCTCGAGCGTCTGGTCGCCGCCTGCGGTCGCAACATGAGCATGGGCACCGGCGTGCTGGCCACCATCGGTTCCACCGCGCCCTTCGTCGGCCTGTTCGGCACCGTGTGGGGCATCATGAACAGCTTCATCGGCATCGCCAAGACCCAGACCACCAACCTCGCCGTGGTCGCACCCGGTATTGCCGAAGCCCTGCTCGCCACCGCACTGGGCCTGGTCGCGGCCATCCCGGCAGTGGTCATCTACAACGTCTTCGCCCGCTCCATCGCCGGCTACAAGGCGCAGGTCTCGGACGCTTCGGCACAGGTGCTGCTGCTGGTCAGCCGTGACCTCGACCACCAGCCAGGCGAGCGCGCAGCTCAGCCGCAGATGGTCAAGGTGGGCTGACCTATGGGCCTGCACCTGAACGAAGGCGGCGATGATCTCGCCGAGAACCATGAAATCAACGTGACGCCGTTCATCGACGTCATGCTGGTGCTGCTGATCATCTTCATGGTCGCCGCCCCGCTGGCCACCGTGGACACGCCCGTGGACCTGCCGGCCAGCACCGCGCAGCCGCAGCCGCGCGATGGCGAACCGGTGTTCCTCTCGGTGCAGGCCGATCTGTCACTGAGCATCAACGACGTGCCGGTCGGCAGCGATGGCCTGAAAGGCGCGCTGGAGCGGCTGACCGCCGGCGACCACGAACAGCGCATCTACCTGCGCGCCGATCAGGCGGTGCCCTATGGCGACCTGATGCAGAGCATGAACGCGCTGCGCGCGGCCGGGTATCGCAGGATCGCGCTGGTCGGGCTGGAGCAGCGCAGCGAATGAGCCGCGACACCGCCGCACCGCTGCGCTGGCTGGGCAGCCTGGCCCTCGTGCTGGCCGTGCATGGCGCGCTGATCGGCGCCGCGCTGTGGTGGCAGCAGCGTGCACCGGTGCGTATCAGCGATACGCCGGTGGAAGCGGTGATGGTGGAACTGGCGCCGGTACCCGAAGCACCGAGCGCACCGCCGAAGGACATCCCGCCCGGGCCGCTTCAGCAGGAACAGCATCGGCCCGAGCCCACGCCGGTGCCGAAGATCGATCTGCCGCCGGACGACAGCCCGGACGCGCAGGACGTGCTGCGTCGCCAGACACCGCGCGAAGACGACCCGACCGACCAGCACAACGTCGATCATACGCTGGCACCGCCGGATGTCTCGGCACGCCCATCCGAGCGCTATGCCGCCACGCAGACCGTGGCCGGCCGCCAGGGCAGCGCGGCGGTCACCTGGCAGGGCCTGCTGCTGGGCCATCTGGAACAGTACCGGCGCTACCCGCGCCAGGCCGAGCGCCTGCGCCAGCAGGGCGTGGCCTATGTACGTTTCTCTGTGGACCGCCAAGGCAACGCCTCCAACATCCGGCTCGGCCAGAGCAGCGGCCATCCGCTGCTGGATGAGGAAACCCTGGCCACGGTGCGTCGGGGCAGCCCGTTGCCGCCGCCGCCGGCCGAGGTGACCGGTGATCCGGTGGAGGTCATGGTACCGGTGACGTTCTTCCTCCGGCGGCGTTGAGGCGTGTGCGGCGGTTGAACGCCGCCCGGACGCGCTGGCATGAAGCCAGCACGTCCGTCGTGACTTACAGCAGCGGCACCAGCAGCAGGGCCACGATGTTGATGATCTTGATCAGCGGATTGATCGCCGGGCCGGCGGTGTCCTTGTAGGGGTCGCCGACCGTATCGCCGGTCACCGCGGCCTTGTGCGCCTCGCTGCCCTTGCCGCCGAAATGGCCATCTTCGATGTACTTTTTGGCGTTGTCCCAGGCACCGCCACCAGTGGTCATCGAAATCGCCACGAACAGGCCGGTGACGATCGTGCCGATCAGCAGGCCGCCGAGCGCGCGCGGCCCGAGCAGCAGGCCGACCACCACCGGTACTGCGACCGGCAACAGCGAGGGGATGATCATTTCGCGGATCGCCGAGCGGGTCAGCAGGTCCACCGCGCGGTCGTACTGCGGCTTGCCGGTACCGTCCATGATCCCGGGGATCTCGCGGAACTGGCGGCGCACTTCCTCAACCACTGCCCCGGCCGCACGGCCCACCGCCTCCATCGCCATCGCACCGAACAGGTAGGGAATCAGGCCGCCGATCAGCAGGCCGATGATCACCTCATGGTTGGACAGGTCGAAGGCGAAGATCTCGCCGGGATTGGCCGCCTGCAGGTTGTGCGTGTAATCGGCGAACAGCACCAGTGCGGCCAGGGCCGCCGAGCCGATTGCATAGCCCTTGGTCACCGCCTTGGTGGTGTTGCCGACCGCATCCAGCGGATCGGTGATGTCGCGGATTTCCGGCGGCAGTTCGGCCATCTCGGCGATGCCACCGGCGTTGTCGGTGATCGGCCCGTAGGCGTCGAGGGCGACAATCATGCCGGCCATCGAGAGCATCGCCGTGGCGGCGATGGCGATGCCGTACAGGCCACCGAAGTAGTGCGCCAGCCAGATCGCCACGCACACCGCGATCACCGGCAGGGCGGTGGACTTCATCGAGACACCGAGGCCGGCGATGATGTTGGTGCCATGCCCGGTGGTGGAGGCCTGCGCCACGTGCTGCACCGGCGTGTACTGGGTGCCGGTGTAGTACTCGGTGATCCACACGATCAGCCCGGTCAGCACCAGCCCGATCAACGCGCAGAAATACAGATCCAGCGCACCGTGCGCGTTGTCCGGCATCAGCTGCGTGGTGATCGGGTAGAACGCGATCGCCGCCAGCACACCGGACACGATCACGCCCTTGTACAGCGCGCCCATGATCGAACCACCGGGCTTCACCTTGACGAACAGCGCGCCGATGATCGAGGCGATGATCGAGACCCCGCCGAGCACCAGCGGATACAGCACCGCATTCGCACCGGCCTCGGCGATCATCAGGTTGCCGAGCAGCATCGTGGCGATCACGGTGACCGCGTAGGTTTCAAACAGGTCCGCAGCCATGCCGGCGCAGTCGCCGACGTTGTCGCCCACGTTGTCGGCGATCACCGCCGGGTTGCGCGGGTCATCCTCGGGAATCCCGGCTTCGACCTTGCCGACCAGGTCCGCGCCGACATCCGCGCCCTTGGTGAAGATGCCGCCGCCCAGCCGCGCGAAGATCGAGATCAGCGACGAGCCAAACGCCAGCCCGACCAGCGCGTGCAACGTCTGCGCGACATCCAGGCCGAGCTTCAACAGCAGCGCGTAGTACCCGGCGACGCCGAGCAGGCCCAGCCCGACGACCAGCATGCCGGTGATCGCGCCGCCGCGGAAGGCGACGTCCATGGCCGCGCTCAGGCCGTTGCGGGCGGCCTCGGCGGTGCGCACGTTGGCACGCACGGAGACGTTCATGCCAATGTAGCCGGCCGCGCCGGAGAGCACGGCACCGATCGCGAAGCCGATCGCGGTGTACCAGCTGAGGAAGATGCCGACCAGCACGAACAGCACGGCACCGGCGATGGCGATGGTCAGGTATTGGCGGTTGAGATAGGCGCGCGCGCCTTCCTGGATGGCGGCGGCGATTTCCTGCATGCGGGCATTGCCGGCCGGTTGCCGGAGGATCCAGCGTGCCGACACGATGCCGTAGAGAATCGCGAGGATGGCGCAGAACAGCGCCAGAGAAAGCCCGTAACGTTCCAGCATGTCCCCTCCCGGGTGATGGAATGACATCCAGTGAACGGATGAACTTCTCCACGCGGGGCACAACAGGCTGCAACCATGAACCAACCCGTTCAGACCGTGCCCGGTCATCAAGCGTGTGGCGGTGTTCAGCAATCCCTGGTGGCCCGAGTATGCGGGCAAATCCTCGATGCACGCCAGCAAGGATTGCAAGCAAACCGCGTGCACGTGCCCGCAGCGCCATCGTGGAAGGAAGGGCCGGTCGCCCGCCGGCAACCCTGCAGGTCCGGACGAGGGCCGCCTTTGCCACGCCGTTCAGCCGTCCACTGGCAGCCTCGGCCCATCCCCAGCCGTTGGAGTCCTGCCATGTCCCCCCGTCATCTGTTGTGGCTGGCCTTGTTGCCCGCCGTGTCCTCCTTCGCCGCCGAAACCCCCGAACTGCAGCGCGCCGCCGGTACGCCGCAGGCGGTAGGCGCGGCGCATACGCTGCGCCAGATTCCCGAAGCCTGTGCACGGCTGGAAGGCGTATTCACAGGTGAGGCGGCACAGCCGTACAAATTCGCCGTGGTCCGCACCAGTGAGCAGTGCCAGCCGCGTGCGCGCTTCGTCGAGTACGACAAGGCGCAGCCCAGCGAGGCCAAGGGCTGGAAACTCAATGATGTGATCCGTGTTCCGAATGCAGCCTGCCCGGCGCAGCAGGCGGTGGTGCGCGTGTGGCGCATGCCGGTCACCACCAAGCCCGAACTCGATGGCCAGGGCCAGTCGCGCATCTACCTGGAAGAGGCCAAGAAGCAGGCCGCCGCCGGCAAGATCGCGCAGGTGCCGATGTTTGCCGCGCAGATGAAGGTCGAGGGCAAGGCCTGCAACTAGTCGCCGACGGGTCGGTCGTACCGGCCGCCCATGGCGGCCGGATACCCGGTGAAGCCAGCCGCTGGCCGGCTCCCGGGAGGGGCTGGGATCTCGCTGCCGCCGGCCAGCGGCCGGCGCTACCGGGGTCGGTCAGCCACTGCCCTGTTGGTTCACGCCTCGAACGCAGGCAGCTTCTTCTTCACCGCCACGTTCTTCAGCGTCACGTACTTCGGCAGCCCATCGGGCCCGTACGGCAGCGGCGCTTCACCTTTGATCAGCGGGGCCAGATACGCCCGCGCCTTGTCGGTGATCCCGAAGCCATCGCGGCGGATGAAGCCGGCCGGCATCTTCTTCTCGTGGTTGGCCACCTTGTGCAGCGGGGCCGCTTCGATTTTCCAGCGGTAGGGCGTGTCGAGGGTGCGCACGATCACCGGCATCACCGCGTTCTGGCCCTTCAGCGCGAACTGCACCGCGGCCTTGCCCACCGCCTGTGCCTGCTCCCAGTCGGTTCTGGAGGCCAGATGGCGCGCCGAGCGCTGCAGATAATCGGGCAGGGTCCAGTGAACCTTGTAGCCCAGCCCATCCTTGACCCGTGCCGCCAGCTGCGAGGCCACACCACCGAGCTGGGTGTGCCCGAACGAATCAGTGCCGCCGCCGGCATCGGCGACGAAGCGGCCATCGGCCGTCTGGATGCCTTCAGAAGCCACCACCACGCAGTAGCCCACGCGTTCGACCACCTGTTTCACCTTGGTCAGGAACGCGGCCTCGTCGTAGGCGCGCTCGGGCAGCAGGATGATGTGCGGGGCGTCATCGGCGCCCTGGCCGGCCAGGCCTGCAGCCGCCGCGAGCCAGCCGGCGTGGCGGCCCATCGCCTCGTAGACGAACACCTTGGTCGAAGTCTCGGCCATCGCGGCCACGTCCAGCGCCGCTTCGCGCACGGAGACGGCGGTGTACTTTGCGGCCGAGCCGAAGCCCGGGCAGGTATCGGTCACCGCCAGATCGTTGTCGATGGTCTTGGGGACGCCGATGCAGGTCAGGTCGTAGTCGAAGGCCTTGGCCAGCTGGGAGACCTTCCAAGCGGTATCGGCCGAATCGTTGCCGCCGTTGTAGAGGAACCAGCGCACATCGTGGGCGCGCAGTACCTCGAGCAGGCGCTCGTACTTGCCGCGGTCGGCCTCCAGCGATTTGAGCTTGTAGCGGCACGAGCCGAACGCCCCGCCGGGGGTATGGGCGAGCGCGGCGATCGCGGCGGCGGTCTCCTTCGAGGTGTCGATCAGGTCCTCGCGGAGTGCGCCCAGAATGCCGTTGCGTGCGGCCAAGACCTTGATTCCTTTGGCCCTTGCCGTGCTGATGACCGCCGAGGCAGTGGCATTGATGACGGCGGTGACGCCGCCTGACTGGGCGTAGAGCAGGGTACCGTTGGGCATGGTGCGACCTTGGTCTGGGGGAAGGACATTGCAGAGACATTACCGGTATGGGGTAAAGTGCGCGTATTGCGGTGCAGCGTGATTGTGGACAATCCCGGGGCGCGCGCCCTTCCATTTTCTTACCACGTTGGAGTCAGGTTGATGCGATTGGTTCTGTTGGGACCGCCCGGTTCGGGCAAGGGGACGCAGGCGACGCGCCTGAAGGAACATCTTTCGATTGCGCACATTTCCACCGGTGACCTGCTGCGTGCCGAAGTGGCCGCGGGGACGGAGCTGGGCAAGCAGGCCAAGGCCGTGATGGACGCCGGCAACCTGGTGTCCGATGACATCCTGCTGGGCATGCTCGAATCGCGCCTGGGCCAGGACGATGTGGCCAAGGGCTTCATCCTCGATGGTTACCCGCGCAACGTGGCCCAGGCCAATGCGCTGGACAGCCTGCTGGCCAAGATCGGCCAGCCGCTGGATGCGGTGGTGCAGCTGGACGTGCCGACCGAACTGCTGGTCGAGCGCATCGCTGGGCGCGCCGCCGAGCAGGGCCGCGCCGATGACAATCCCGACTCGGTGCGTCAGCGCCTGCAGGTCTACAACGACCAGACCGCGCCGGTCGTGGATTTCTACGCCGGCCGCGGCACGCTCGCGCGCGTCGATGGCGTGGGCGAATTGAACGACGTGGAAGCGCGCATCCGCGCCGCGATCCAGGCCTGATGCCGATCGGTGCCGCTACGGCGGCACCGCGCCCGCCGTGCGTTTGCCGGGCCCGGACACACACACGCCCGGCCCCCGAAGGGACCAGGCGTGTGGTTTGAAGGTGCCAGCGGGCGGGCTTGCTCAGAGCCCCGCAGCATGAGCCCCCCTGGGGATGGCCTCTTGGGGAGTAGGACCAATGGGGTACCGCGGCTGGCCCATGGAATTGTGTCCGTCTTCACAGTACGGCGCTATCGGGAATTCCCCGACACCCCGCTGGATTATTCTGATAGTCGACTAGGAGTTGTCTGACGGCGATCTCCATCGACGGTGGTGATCGGCGACAATCGTACGCATGAGCACGATCCACATTCTTGGCATTGCAGGCACTTTCATGGGCGGCGTGGCCGCGCTGGCACGCGAGAAGGGCCATGCGGTCCGCGGCAGCGACCAGGCGATCTACCCGCCGATGTCCACCCAGCTCGAACGCCTCGGCATCGCCCTGGATCCGGGCTACCGCGCCGACAGCGTGGCGCCGGACTGCGACGAGGTCGTGATCGGCAATGCGCTCTCGCGCGGCAATCCCGCCGTGGAAGCGGTGCTCGATGCGGGCCAGCGCTACATCTCCGGTGCCCAGTGGCTGTCCGAGCAGGTGTTGCCCGGCCGCGACACGCTGGCCGTGGCCGGGACGCATGGCAAAACCACCACTACCACCATCCTGACCTGGCTGCTGCACAGCGCCGGGCGTGAGCCGGGCTTCCTGATCGGCGGCGTGGCCGAGGATTTCGGCGTGTCCGCACGGGTCGGCAGCGGCCGTGAGTTCGTGGTCGAGGCCGATGAGTACGACACCGCGTTCTTCGACAAGCGCAGCAAGTTCGTGCACTACCGGCCGCTGGTGGCGATCCTCAACAACCTCGAATACGACCACGCCGACATCTTCCCCGACGTGGCCGCGATCCAGCGCCAGTTCCATCATCTGATCCGCACTGTCCCCGCGCGTGGCCGCCTGATCGTCAACGGGGAAGATGCCTATCTTGCCGAGGTGCTGGCGATGGGCTGCTGGACCCCGGTGGAGCGTTTCGGTTTCGATCCTGCGCTGGAATGGCACGCCGAGCTGGTGGAGGCCGACGGCAGCGTGTTCGTGGTGCACCATCGCGGCGAGCACATCGGTGAAGTGCGCTGGTCGCTGCTCGGTCGCCACAACGTGCTCAACGGGCTCGCTGCGCTGGCCGCCGCGCATGCGGTAGGCGTCGAACTGGCCACGGTGATGCCGGCGCTGGCCGCGTTCCGCAGCGTCAAGCGCCGGCTGGAAGTGATCGGCCAGGCACGCGATGTCACCGTCTACGATGACTTCGCGCATCACCCCACCGCGATCCGCACCACCCTTGAGGGCCTGCGTGCCAGGGTTGGTGAGGCCCGCATCGTGGTGGCGATGGAACCGCGCAGCAATTCCATGCGGCTGGGCGCGCATGCGCAGGCGCTGGCCCCGTCGCTGGACGGTGCCGATGCCGTGGTGTTCCTGCACCGCCCGGAGCTGGCCTGGGATGCGGCCGGCGTGATCGCGGCCGTGCGTGGTGATGCCCACGCGGTGCCCGATACCGATGCGCTGCTGGCCCAGCTGGGCGCAATCACCGCGCCGGGCGACCATGTGGTGTTCATGTCCAACGGGGGCTTCGACGGCGCCCCGCGTCGTTTCCTGGCGCAGCTGCAGCAACCCTGAGTACCGCTGGCCATGACCGACACCGCGTCACTGCCCCTGTTCCCGCTGCACACGGTGCTGCTGCCCGGCGCCGCGCTCGGCCTGCGGGTGTTCGAGCGCCGCTACCTGGACATGCTGCGCGAGTGCAGCCGCGCAGGTACGGCGTTCGGCGTCTGCCTGATCCTGGACGGCGAAGAGGTCGGCGCGCCGGCGCTGCCGGCCGCCTATGGTGTCGAAGCGCGGATCGAAGATTTCGACGTGGGCGCCGATGGCGTGCTGGTGCTGCGCCTGCGTGGCCAGCGCCGCTTCCATGTGGAGCACACCCGCGTGCGCGACAACGGGCTGATCATCGCCGAGGTGACCTGGTGCGCCCCGGACAGCGACGACGAGCTGCAGCCCGAACACGCACTGATGGCCACCGTGCTGGAGCACATCATCGAACAGGCCGGCGCGGCCTTCGCCCCGGTCAATCCGGCCCAGATGGAGCAGGCCAGCTGGGTCGGCTGGCGCCTGGCCGAACTGCTGCCGCTGCAGGATGCCCAGCGCCTGCAACTGCTGCAGCGCGATGACCCGCACCAGCGCCTGCAGGCGCTGCTGGACTGGATGCCGTAACGCGGGGCGTTGCCCCGCTGCACGCACGGCCGGGAAGATCCCGGCCCGGGGTCATTCGGCCGGTGGCATGCGCACGCGCAGCACCGGCATCTCGGTTTCCGGGTGGGTATCGACCTGCTGTGGCAGGCCGTCCAGCGCCTGGCGCACCGCATTGAGCGAGGGGTCGATGCCGCGCATCGGCCGCCACATGCCGATCAGATTGAAGTGCCGCTGGTAGTGCAGCGTCTGCGCACTGCCGAGCCACAACGGTTCATCCACCGGCGCTGACAGGCGCGCCGGTGCCGGCCACAGACGCAGCGCGAAGATCTCATTGGGCGCGTTGCCGGCGCGCAGCATCAGCAGCGATTCGACCTGGGTATCCAGTGTGGCCGGCAGCACCGGCACGGTGTCCTTGTCGCCGGATTTGTCGAGCATCAGCAACGCCTGCTCCCACCCCGCCTGCGGCTGCACCCGCCAGCCCTGGCTTTCCAGGCGGCGCTGCAGCGGCGCCAACGGGCCCGCCACCTGCACGTCCAGCGGCCAGCGCTGATCGTCATCGAACTCATTGCGGCGCGAGGGCAGGTGCTGCCACTCGGTCGCCCACCAGGCCTGGGCATCCAGCGGTGCCGGCGTCGGCTGCGCCGGTTCGAAGCGTGCCAGCTTGACCGGGATGTTGCGCGGGGCGTACCAGAGCGCGGCCACGGCGAAGGTGCCGTAGAACAACCAGGCCACCGGCTTGACCCAGAACGAGCGGTTGAAGCGGCGGCGGTAGGCGATGCCCAGCACCAGCAGCCAGAACAAGCCGAACAGCATGCCGCCGATCACATCGCTCAGCCAATGCGCGCCGAGGTAGATGCGCGCGAAGCCGATCAGGCTGACGATGATGCCCGAGAGCAGGTAAGGCCACACGCGGGTGCGCCCCGGCAATTCGCGCGCGATCAGCACCGCGAAGAAACCGAAGGTGATGGTGGCCATCGTCACCGAGACCGACGGGAAACCGAAGCCGCTGCTCGCATCCGGCGGGCGGACCACGTCCACCGTCGCGCCGAGCAGTTTGCACAGCGCCAGGCCGAAGGCGAGCGCGGCCAGCCAGTGGCCGGGCGCCATCCAGCGCCGGCGCCAGACTAGATAGCCCATGCCGGCGGCGGTGGCCGGCAGCAGGACCTGCCAGGCGCCCAGCGAGGCCAGCGCGGCCATCGGGTAATCGGCCAGCGGATTGCGCAGGGCCAGCATGGCGTGGTGCACGGCCAGATCGACCATCAACGGTTCGCCATGCGCGACCACCGCCATCAGCAGGGCGAACCAGCCCCAGCCGAGCAGCAGCAGCATGACTGCCAGCATCGCCAGCGGCACCGACTCACGGCGCTGCGGGTCGAACACGGCAACCGAGTAACGGCCCAGGGTCGGGTGGCGCTGCGACCACGCCAGCAGGCTGGCCAGCCAGCTGTCCATGCGGGAGGCCGACCAGCGGTAGCCATACAGCACGATGGCCCAGACCAGGCCCATGATCACGCCGAGCAGGCCCAGCACCATCACCAGCCGGCCGGCGACCGCGGCGACGGCGTCATAGGCCTCGCCGAGTACCCAGCCGGGGGCCAGGAACAGGACTGCCCAGGAGAGGCTGGCGATGCCGCTGGCCTGGATGTAGCGCGACAGCGGCATCTTCATCATGCCGGCGATGGCCGGCACGAACGGGCGGATCGCGCCGACATAGCGCGCCACCAGGATGCTCTTGAAGGCATTGCGGCGGAACATCGTTTCGCCACGGTCGAGCAGCTGCGGATATTTGCTGAAGGGCCAGAAACCGCGCAGGCGATCGCCCCAGCGCCGGCCGACCCAGTAGCTGATGCCGTCACCGGCAAACGCGCCCAGGGCGGCGCAGGCCACCGCATACGGCCCGGAGATCTGGCCCAGGCCGATGAATACACCGACGGCGAACAACAGCGGCAACGCGGGCACGATCGCGCCCAGCACGATGACCGCATCGCAGAAGGCAATGAGGAAAATGACCGCACCGGCAAGCACGGGGTGAGCTGAGATCCACGCAAGCGTGGCATCGATCCATGACGAGTCCATCGGAGGATTATAGAGGGGGCAAAGTGACTGACTGCCGGCCAGACAGCGGGAATGTTCGGCATCTGCAGTGAATGAACGCGATCACCCGCCTAGAATGGCGGCATGACACGCCCTGCCGATGCCGCCCCGACCGCCCTCAAAGCCGACAGTTTCGGCCGCATCCTGCTGATGGAGCAGGATGGCCAGTGCTTCGTGCGCCGTGACCTGGAGGCAACGCCCTGGTGGCTGCGTCTGCCCGCCTGGTGGCTGGCCCGGCGCGAGGCGCGCGCGCTGGCGCATCTGGATGGCATGCCCGCCACACCCCGCTTGCTGGGCTGGAACGGCCGCTGGCTGGACCGCAGCTTCATGGCCGGTGACGCCATGTACCAGCGCCCGCCGCAGGGCGACCTGGCGTACTTCCGTGCGGCACGACGCCTGCTGCAGCAGGTCCACCGGCACGGCATCGCGCACAACGACCTGGCCAAGGAAGCCAACTGGCTGGTGCGTGAGGACGGCTCGCCGGCGCTGATCGATTTCCAGTTGGCCGTGATCGGCAACCCGCGCTCGCGCTGGATGCGCCTACTGGCGCGCGAGGATCTGCGTCATCTGCTCAAGCACAAGCGGATGTACTGCCGGCAGTCGCTGACCCCGGTGGAAAAGCGACTGCTCAAGCGCACCTCGTGGGTGCGTGATCTCTGGTTCCGCACCGGCAAGCCGGTCTACCGTTTTGTCACCCGGAAGATCCTGCACTGGGAAGACAACGAGGGGCAGGGGCCGAAGCCCTGAGCGCGCCGGTGCTCAGCGCAGATCGAGGATCTGCTTGCCGCTGAAACGGCGTTGCGCATCGAAATCGTAGGCGACCCGCAGCACGCCATCGTCGGCGCAGGCATGGCAGGTGCGCATCGGCGTGCTGTAGATCAGGCGCACGCCACCGTTGGGCAACGCTTCACTGCCGCTGGCCTCGGCCGGGGCAAAGGGCGAGGCATCCGGGTGCGCATCCAGGAAGGGCTTGACGGTGGCATCGGCGCGCGACATTTCCGGCAGCACGTCCGCATCCACAGCCACCGTGTGCCCGGCGCTGTCGACCAGCAGCGTGCCTTCGTTGGTATTGGCACGGAACGGGTATTCGATGGTGGCGATGCCCACGCCGTCCTGTTCGCGCCAGGCGCTCACATAGCCGGGGTTGCCCTGCGCGCCCAGCTGATGGGCCGCCGCGATGGCCTGCGGGCTGGCCTTGGCCACCTGCATCGCCTTGGACAGGCAATCATCGGCGACCGGCGCCTGGCCGCGGCAGGCATCCACCTCACCGTCCCAGATCGCCGCTTCGCTGAAGGGGGAGGTGCCGCCAGCGGTGCCCGGAACGGTGGCCGCGCCCTGCGTGGCGGAGGCGGCAGGATCGCCAGCGGGTTGGCAGGCGCCGAGCGCCAGCGCCAGGGCCAACGCGGTCAGGGGAAGGCGGATCGCCATCATGTCGCTCATTCCATGCAGAACGTGAACGCCCAGTATCGACGCGGCGCATGAATCCGGCGTGTGCGCCGGGGCGGCATAATGCGGATTCACTGCACTCGCACCCAAGGAATTCCGCGCATGGCCAGTCTGCAAGGCAAAACCCTGTTCATCACCGGCGCTTCGCGCGGCATCGGCCTGGCCATTGCATTGCGTGCGGCACGTGACGGCGCCAACATCGCGATCGCGGCCAAATCCTCGGTGCCCAATCCGAAGCTGCCCGGCACGATCCACAGCGCTGCCGACGCAGTGACCGCCGCAGGCGGGCAGGGGCTGGCGCTGAAGTGCGACATCCGCGAAGAAGACCAGGTGCGCGCGGCCGTCGCCGCCACGGTGGATACCTTCGGTGGCATCGACATCCTGATCAACAATGCCAGCGCGATCTGGCTGCGCGGCACGCTGGATACGCCGATGAAGCGCTTCGACCTGATGCAGCAGGTCAACGCACGCGGCAGCTTCCTGTGTGCCCAGGCCTGCCTGCCGCACCTGCTGCAGGCGCCCAATCCACACATCCTCACTCTGGCCCCGCCGCCGAGTCTGGACCCGAAGTGGTGGGCACCGCATACCGGCTACACCCTGGCGAAGATGGGCATGAGCTTCGTCACGCTGGGCCTGGCCGCCGAGTTCGGTCCGCAGGGCGTGGCCGTCAATGCGTTGTGGCCGCGGACCGTGATCGCCACCGATGCGATCAACATGATTCCGGGTGTGGACATCGGTGGCTGCCGCACGCCGGCGATCCTTGCCGATGCCGCACACGCGGTGCTGACGCGTGAGGCGGCTGGTTTCAGTGGGCAGTTCCTGCTCGATGACGAGGTGCTGGCGCAGGCCGGCATCACCGATCTGAGTGGCTACGCTGTCGATCCGTCGCGCCCGCTGATGCCGGACCTGTTCCTGGATTGACGCGCGCGGAGTGCACGCCGCATGTCTGCGATGACAGCGGCTGCACACACCGGGCTGGTATGGTGCGGGCCCCAATTTGTATGGACACTCGCATGTCATTTCGCACACGGACCGCGCCGCTTGCCGCTGCCATCGCATTGATCAGCCTGCTCGGCGCCTGCAGCAAGGGGCCGGGCAGCACTGCCGACACCCAGGGCGTGGAGAAGGTGAACGCCTACATCGCCTGCTTCAATGCCGTTGAGCAGCCGATCCACGAAGGCTTCCAGCAGTACATCGGCTGGATGCAGGACCCGGAGGCGGGTCCGACCGGCAACGAGAAGCAGGTGCGTGGGCCAGGTACGGTGCTCTCGCATCGCGTGGACGCCTGCAACGCGCCGATGGTGGCCGCGCTGGCGATGACGCCGGCAGAGCCCGAGCTGGATCCGGCGGCGAGTGCCTACCAGAAGACGTTCGTCGACCTGTATGCCTTGATAGAGCAGGCCGACCGTTACTACAGCCGTGAGGACTACCTGCGCGATGATCATGCCGGGATGCGCACCCAGCATGCGCCGTTGATGAAGGCCTATATGGCCTTCTTCGACGCAGGGACCGCGCTGGATGCCGCGCTTGAAAAGCGCGAAGACGAACGCCGCGCCGAACAGCTCAAGCAGATCGAAGCCTCCGAAGGGCGCTCGCTGGCGTATTACCAGATCAAGATCCTCGGCGATGGCAAGCAGCTGACCCAACTGCTCAACAGCGAGACCCCGGATCTGGCGGTGGCGCGCACCCGGCTTGCCGCGTTCCAGGCCCTGCTGCAGCAGGCGCAGGATGACAAGGTCGGCAAGGGCGATGCGATGTGGGGGCACGTGGAGCGTGCCGCCGATGCGCTGGCCCGCGATGCCGGCCGGCGCATCGAGCGCGTGGAATCCGGCAAGCCGTATACCCGCAGCGAGCAGATGCTGATGGAGAGCGGTGGGCGGATCAACAACCCGCAGGGCTCGGCCGAAGCCTTGCTGGTCAGCTACAACGACCTGGTCGACATGAGCAACCGCATGGCACGCTCCAGCGGCGCGCGCTGAGCGTGCGCGGGGCGGGCGGCCAGGCGGCCCGCCCCAGGGTGATCAGAGGTTGAAGACCGGTGGCAGTTTGTCGCCGCAATGGCGGCAGTGCACCGCATCCGGTTCGTGGCCTTCCAGACCACAGTGCGGGCAGCCGCGCGCATCCCGGCGCGCGGCGTGCTCGGCATCGCGCATGGTGTTGGCCAGTTCGGCGGTGTAGATGCCGGTCGGCACGGCGATGATGCTGTAACCGATCAGGATCAGCACCGAGGTGACGAAGCGGCCGAGCACGGTCTGCGGCACGATGTCGCCGAAGCCCACCGTGGCCATGGTCACCACCGCCCAGTACATGCTGCTGGGGATGCTGGTGAAGCCGTGGTTGGGGCCTTCGATCACGTACATCATGGTGCCGGCGATGATGGTGATGGTGATCACCGTGAACAGGAACAGCAGCACCTTGCGGCGGCTGCGCCACAGCGATTCCATCAGCACGCCGCTTTCTTCGATGTAGCGGGTCAGCTTGAGGATCCGGAACACCCGCAGGATGCGCAGCGCGCGTACCACCAGCAGGCTCTGGGCGCCGGGGATGAACAGCGACAGGTAGGTCGGCAGGATCGAGGCCAGGTCGATGATGCCCCAGATACTGAATGCGTAGCGCAGCGGGCGTTTGACCACCACCAGCCGCAGCAGGTACTCGGCGGTGAACACGATCGTGAAGCCCCATTCCAGCACGTACAGCCAGTCGGCATAGGCCGCGTGGAAGCGCTGCACGCTGTCGAACATGACCACCACCACGCTGGCGATGATCGCGTAGACCAGCAGCAGGTCGAAATTGCGCGAGGGCCGGGTGTCGTGGCGGTAGATGATGTCGAACCACTGGCGGCGCCAGCCGGACTCGGTGGCGGGGTTGAGCTGGGGGGCGGTGAACGGTCGCATGGGGCGCATTGTGCCCCACCGGCCCAAAGCGCGAGAATGGGCTCTTTCCTGAGCCCCCTGACTGCCATGACCGCCGCTGCCACCGATCCGCTGTTGTCCCTGTCGCATTACTACCTGCCGGTCTACAAGCCGCGCCAGGTGGTGCTCGAGCGCGGCCAGGGCGCGCGCGTCTGGGACAACCAGGGCCGCGAGTTCATCGACCTGGCCGCCGGCATCGCCGTGTGCGGCCTGGGCCACAACGATCCGGACCTGAAGGCCGCGCTGATCGAGCAGGCGGGCAAGCTGTGGCACACCAGCAACGTGTTCTACAGCGAGCCGCCGCTGCGCCTGGCCGAAGAACTGGTCACCGCCTCGCGCTTCGCCGAGCGGGTGTTCCTGTGCAACTCCGGCGCCGAAGCCAATGAGGTGGCGATCAAGCTGGTCCGCAAGTGGGCCTCCTCGCTGGGCCGGCCTGCGCACCAGCGCGTGATCGTGACCTTCCGCGGCAGCTTCCACGGCCGCACCCTGGCCGCGGTCACCGCCACCGCCCAGCCGAAGTACCAGGAAGGCTACGAGCCGCTGCCCGCTGGCTTCCGTTATGTCGACTTCAACGACGAGGTCCAGCTGGAAACCGCGATGGCCGCCGGCGATGTGGCTGCGGTGATGCTGGAGCCGATCCAGGGCGAGGGCGGCGTGATGCCGGCCAAGCCGGGCTTCCTGCAGCGCGTGCGCGCGCTGTGCGACCAGCACAACGCGCTGGTCGTGCTGGATGAAATCCAGGCCGGCATGGGCCGCACCGGCACCCTGTTCGCGCATTGGCAGGACAACATCACGCCGGACATCGTCACCCTGGCCAAGGCGCTGGGCGGCGGCTTCCCGATCGGCGCGATGCTGGCCGGCCCCAAGGTGGCCGAGGTGATGCAGTTCGGCGCCCACGGCACCACCTTCGGTGGCAACCCGCTGGCCGCGGCCGTCGCCCGCGTGGCACTGCGCAAGCTGTCTTCGCCGGAGATCGCACACAACGTCAGCCGTCAGTCGCAGGCGCTGCGCGATGGCCTTGGCAAGATCAACGACGAGTTCAAGGTGTTCAGCCAGGTCCGTGGTCGCGGCCTGATGCTGGGCGCGGTGCTGGACAAGGATTTCGCCGGCCAGGCGGGTCCCATCCTCGACCACGCCGCCGAGCACGGCCTGCTGACCCTGCAGGCCGGCCCGGACGTGCTGCGCTTCGTGCCGTCGCTGAACATCACCGATGAAGAAATCGCCGAAGGCCTGAAGCGTCTGCGCGCGGCGGTGCAATCCTTCATCGCCTCGCGATAACCAGCAGCGGTAGAGCCGACCGTTGGTCGGCTGCTGTTGTTCCGGGCGAGCCTGGCCGACCAACGGTCGGCTCTACGGCAGGGCGTACCGCTTGATGACCTTGCCGAGCGCGCGGCTGTCTGTCGCGGTCTCGGCCTGCAGGCCGGCCTGGCGCGCACCGCGCACGTTGGTGAACAGGTCATCGATAAACAGCGTGCGCTCGGCACGCGCGCCCAACAGCGCCACCGCCTGCGTGAACACCGCCGGATCCGGCTTGCGTCGCCCCAGCGCACCGCTGCACAGGATGCGGCCGTGCAGGGCGCCGGCGAGGCTCGGCAGCAGCAGTGGAATCGTCTGCGCCATCAATGCCCCGTTGTTGGTCAGTATGCCGATCGGCAACGTGCGCGCGATCCGTTCGATGCGCTCGATCACGCCCGCTTCCGGCGCGCACGCGGCGATGCGCGCGGCCTGCCACTGCGCACTGCTGATCGTGACGTGCAGCGCTTCCCCCAGTTGCCGCAGGTAGGCATCGGTCGCCATGCCGGTGTCGTAGGCGCGTTCCAGCCCACTGTCGAACAATGCCGCCTGCACCTGCGCAGGGCTGCAGCCGACGCTCGCGGCCAGATGGCGCACCCGCAGATGCCGCGCATAGCGCACCAGCACGCCGTCGAAATCCAGCAGCAGGCACTCGATAACACGCGGCATGGGGCAGTCTCGTCCAGGTCCAAGGCTGACCGTAACCCAGCCGGTGCCTGCGCTGCGACATCGCGTCGCACGTCGCCTGCACGGGCGATCACTAGAATCGCGGGGACTGCCTGATGGAGATCGCCTTGAAACTGCTTGCCCCCGTGTTGCTTGCCGGCCTGATGCTGGCCCCGGCCGCCCATGCGCGTGTCTGCGCGATCGCCATCGACAGCACCGACCAGATGAGCTTCAGCCAGAAGGAACTCAAGGTCGCGGCCGACTGCACCCAGGTGAAGCTGACCCTGCGCCACACCGGCAAGCTCGCNNCGCCGCGCCCACGATGGGCCACAACTGGGTCCTGACCCGCGCGGCGGATTACCAGCCGGTGGCGATGGCCGGCATGCGCACGTCCATGGCCGACAGCTACCTGCCCAAGGGCGATGCCCGCGTGCTGGCGCATACCGCGGTGATCGGCGGCGGCCAGAGCACCAGCGTCACCTTCTCCACCGCCAAGCTGACCAAGGGCGGTGACTACACGTTCTTCTGCTCGTTCCCGGGCCACTTCGCGATGATGAAGGGCCGCTTCGTATTCGGTTGAAACAACAGGGACGGAGGTAGTTATTAATTACCCCCGTCCCCATTTCTGTCAGCCTTTGACGACCTTGAAGGCTTCGCGCGCGGCCGCCAGCGTTGCATCGATGATGCTGTCGTCGTGGGCGCTGGACAGGAAACCGGCCTCGTACGCCGAGGGGGCGAGGAACACGCCGCGCTCCAGCATCGCGTGGAAGAAGGTGTTGAACGCGGTGATGTCGCACGCAACGGCCTGCGCGTAGGTTTCCACCTTCTGGTCGGTGAAGAACAGGCCGAACATGGCGCCGACCTGGGTGGTCGTCACTGCCACGCCGGCCTCGGCGGCGGCGGCTTCCAGCCCGGCGCACAGGCGTGCAGCAGCAGCCCCCAGGCGATCATGGAAGCCCGGTTCCTGCACCAGTTCCAGCATCGCCAGGCCGGCGGCCATCGCCACCGGATTGCCGCTCAGCGTGCCCGCCTGGTAAATCGGGCCGGCCGGGGAAATCTGCGACATCAGCTCGCGGCGCCCGCCATAGGCACCCACCGGCATGCCGCCGCCGATGATCTTGCCGAAGGTGGTCAGGTCCGGGGTGACGCCGTAATGCGCCTGCGCGCCACCGAGGGCCACGCGGAAGCCGGTCATCACTTCGTCGAAGATCAGCACCGTGCCGTATTGCGTGCACAGCGCGCGCAGGTGCTGGAGGTAGCCCTCGCGCGGCGGGATGCAGTTGGCGTTGCCGACCACCGGCTCGATGATCAGGCCCGCGATGTGCTCGCCCTGTTCGGCGAACAGCGCAGTGGCCGCGTCGACATCGTTGTAGGGCAGGGTCAGGGNNGGCGCCGCGCGCCAGCCGGATCGCCGACAGCGTGGCCTCGGTACCCGAATTGACCATGCGCACCATCTCGCAGGACGGCACCAGCCGGGTCAGCGTTTCAGCCATGGTGACCTCGGCTTCGCACGGCGCCCCGAAGGAAAGCCCGTTGCCGATCGCCTGCTTGACCGCCTGGCGCACCGCGGTGTGGTTGTGGCCGACGATCATCGGGCCCCACGAGCCGACGTAATCGATGTAGCGGTTGCCGTCCACGTCGTACAGGTACGGACCATCGGCACGCTGCACGAAGAACGGTTCGCCACCGACCGACTTGAACGCACGTACCGGCGAGTTGACGCCGCCCGGCAGCAGTTTCTGGGCACGGGTGAACAGGGCGTGGGACTGGTCGTGGTTCATGCGGTCGTATCCTGGAAGCAAGCGAGATAAGCGTGCAGCGTGGCGACCGGGTCGGGCGCGGCGTACACGCTGCTGATGACGGCGACCAGATCGGCCCCGGCAGCGATCAGCGGTGTCACATTGTCCGGGCTCAGCCCGCCGATCGCCACCCGCGGCACGCCCAGTGCGGCGCTTTGCCGCAGCAGGTCCGGTGGGGCGCGGCGGGTGGTGGCCTTGCTGGTGCTGGGGAAGAAGGCCCCGAAGGCGACGTAGCTGGCGC
>NZ_DJUS01000079.1:0-23134 GCF_002438365.1 Pseudomonas sp. UBA6276 | reverse complement strand
ACTACGTCGCCTACGCCCTGGCGGTGGAAGAAATCTCCGCCGCCGATGGCGCGCTGGGGGCGTTGATGAGCGTGCACAACTCCGTGGGCTGCGGCCCCCTGCTCAACTATGGCAGCCCGGCCCAGCAGGACACCTGGCTGGCAGCGCTGGCCAGCGGCGAGGCTATCGGCTGCTTCTGCCTGACCGAACCTCAAGCGGGCTCCGAGGCGAACAACCTGCGCACCCGCGCCGTGCTCGATGGCGAGCATTGGGTCATCGACGGTGCCAAACAGTTCGTCACCAACGGTCGTCGGGCCAAGCTCGCTATCGTCTTCGCAGTCACCGACCCGGAACTGGGCAAGAAGGGCCTGTCCGCCTTTCTGGTGCCCACCGACACGCCCGGGTTCACCGTCGACCGCAGCGAGCACAAGCTCGGTATCCGCGCCTCTGACACCTGCGCCATCACCCTGAGCCAGTGCCGCGTCCCTGTCGCCAACCTGCTTGGCGAGCGCGGCAAGGGCCTGAACATCGCCCTGTCCAATCTGGAAGGCGGCCGTATCGGCATCGCCGCCCAGGCATTGGGCATCGCACGCGCGGCGTTCGAAGCGGCATTGGGCTACGCCCGCGAGCGGGTGCAGTTCGGCAAGCCGATCATCGAGCACCAAAGCGTGGCCAACCTGCTGGCCGACATGCAGGTGCAGGTCAACGCCGCGCGACTGCTGGTGCTGCATGCCGCACGCCTGCGCAGTGCAGGCCTGCCCTGCCTGTCCGAAGCCTCCCAGGCGAAGCTCTTCGCTTCGGAAATGGCCGAGCGGGTCTGCTCCAGCGCCGTGCAGATACACGGTGGCTATGGCTATCTGGAAGATTATCCGGTGGAGAAGTATTACCGCGATGCGCGCATCACCCAGATCTACGAAGGCTCCAGCGAGATCCAGCGCATGCTGATCGCCCGCGAGCTGCGCAACTATCTACTGTAACTGCGCTGTAATCACCGCATAGCGACGGGGCTGGCTATGGACCAGCCCTGTTTCGATCAATTTCCCTTGAACTGCGGCTCGCGCTTGGCGATGAACGCCGCCATCCCCTCTTTCTGATCTTCGCTGGCGAAGGCGGCGTGGAACACCCGACGCTCGAAACGAACCCCTTCTGCCAAGCTCACCTCGAACGCACGATTGACGCTTTCCTTGACCATCATCGCGATCGGCAACGATTTCGCTGCAATCTGCGCGGCAACCTCCATGGCTTCATCCAACAACCGGTCGGCGGCCACGATGCGGGCCACCAGCCCTGAGCGTTCGGCTTCTTCGGCGCCCATCAGGCGACCGGTCAGGCACAGCTCCATGGCCTTGGCCTTGCCCACCGCATGGGTCAGGCGCTGGGTCCCACCCATGCCCGGCAGCACGCCCAGCTTGATTTCCGGCTGGCCGAACTTGGCGTTGTCGGCGGCCAGGATGAAATCGCACATCAACGCCAGTTCGCACCCACCGCCCAAGGCGAAACCGGCCACGGCAGCGATGATCGGCTTGCGTCGGTTGGCGACCCGGTCGCTCTCGTGAAACAGATCGTCCAGGTAGATCTGCGGATAGCGCAGTTCGGCCATTTCCTTGATGTCGGCGCCGGCAGCGAACGCCTTGGCCGAGCCGGTGAGAACGATGCAGCCGATCTCACGATCGCCTTCAAGAGCATCCAGAGCCTGATTCAGCTCGTCGATCAACTGAGCGTTGAGAGCGTTCAGCGCCTGCGGGCGGTTGAGCGTGATCAAACCCACGCGACCGCGGGTTTCCAAAAGGATGGTTTCAAAAGCCATGGCCTATCTCCAGGTGGAGGCATTGTCTGCCTCAATGGTTATTGTTGTAGCGATCCATGGACGGCTCCCCGGCCATGATCGTGCGTCGTGTTTGTAGCATTCTGAAACCTGATGCGGGACATTTCTCGTCGCAGCCGGGCACCACCGGGCCATGTCGGCCTCCAATAGGTGCTACGGTGCTGGCCGGCAACACCCTGCAACCGTACGTCCATCCTGCGCCACCGTCCATTCCAGGAGGTCTCCATGCTTCGCCTGTCCCTGCTGGCGCTCGCCAGTGTCTTCGCCCAGCCCCTGCTGGCCGCCGAATCCTCGCCCGCCTACGGTCCCGAACTGCAGGGCTTCGACTATCCGTACACGCTGCAACATTACGCCTTCGAGTCCCAAGGCAAAAGCCTGCAGATGGGCTACCTGGACGTTGCCGCCAATGGCAAGGCCAACGGCCGCACCGTGGTGCTGATGCATGGCAAGAACTTCTGCGCCGCCACTTGGGAAAGCTCGATCAAGGCGCTCAGCGATGCCGGCTACCGAGTGGTCGCACCGGACCAGATCGGCTTCTGCACCTCCAGCAAGCCGGAACACTACCAATACAGTTTCCAGCAGCTGGCCAACAACACTCATGACCTGCTGACCCGCATCGGGGTCAAGGAAGCGGTGATCATGGGCCACTCCACCGGCGGCATGCTGGCGACCCGCTACGCCTTGATGTTTCCCGAGGACACCGAGCGCCTGGCCATGGTCAACCCGATTGGCCTGGAAGACTGGAAAGCCCTGGGCGTGCCCTATCGCAGTGTCGACCAGTGGTTCGAGCGCGAGTCCAAGGTCACCGCCGAGGGCATCCGCAACTACGAGCGCACCACCTACTATGGCGGTCGCTGGAAGCCGGAATACGAACGCTGGGTGGACATGCTCGCCGGCCTGAACAAAGGCCCGGGACATACCTTGGTGGCATGGAACTCGGCGCTGATCTACGACATGATCTTCACCCAGCCGGTGGTCTACGAGTTCAAGGACCTGAAGGTGCCCACCCTGCTGCTGATCGGCGACGCCGACACCACGGCCATCGGCAGCGATATCGCACCGCCCGAGGTCAAGGCACGGCTGGGCAAGTACGCCGTGCTGGGCAAGCAGGCCAGCCAGATGATCCCCCACAGCACCCTGGTGGAGTTCGCAGGCCTGGGCCATGCACCGCAGATGGAAGAGCCGGCGCGCTTCCACAAGGCCCTGCTCGACTGGCTGGACGCTCCCCAGAAACCGCTCTGACAAGAGGCAATGCCCATGCGAATAGCCGTCATCGACGATTGGCAATCGGTGGCTGAAAACGTGGTCGACTGGACCCCGCTGCAGGCTGTCGGCCAGCTCGACTTCATCCACGATTACCCTGCTGACCGCCGCGTTCTGGCCGAGCGTCTGGCGGCCTATACCGTCATCTGCGTGATGCGTGAACGCACCTGTTTCGACGCAGCCCTGCTCCAGCGGCTGCCGCAGCTCAAACTGCTGGTGACCGGCGGTATGCGCAACGCCGCCATCGACCTGCAGGCCGCGGCCCGACTGGGCATTCAGGTCGCCGGTACCGACAGCTACAAGCATGCGGCGCCGGAGCTGACCTGGGCCCTGCTGATGGCTTTGACCCGTGACCTGCTCGGCGAAGCCCAGTCGCTGCGCAGTGGTGGCTGGCAAATCGGCCTGGGTGGCGATCTGCATGGCAGCACCCTGGGCTTGCTGGGCCTGGGTAGCATCGGTGAGAAAGTGGCGCGCTTCGGCCAGGCGTTCGGTATGCGCGTGATCGCCTGGAGCCAGAACCTCACGCCGCAACGCGCCGCCGAAGTGGGCGTGGAGTACGTCGACAAACAGCAGCTGTTCGAACAGGCCGACGTGCTCAGCGTGCATCTGGTGCTCAGCGAGCGCAGCCGTGGGCTGGTCGATGCACAGGCTTTGACGTGGATGAAGCCGGGCGCACGGCTGGTGAACACTTCACGCGGCCCGATCATCGACGAGACCGCGCTGATCCAGGCCCTGCGCGAAGGCCGCCTCGCTGGCGCGGCACTGGATGTGTTCGACGAGGAGCCGCTGCCGCAAGATCATCCGTTCCGCACGCTGCCCAACGTGCTGGCGACGCCACACATCGGCTACGTTACCGGCAACAATTACCGGCTGTTCTTCAATCAGATGATCGAAGACATACTGGCCTGGCATTCCGGCCAGCCCGTGCGCCTGCTGGCCGGCCAGTAACCGCATTCAGTCGATCAATGCCGCCGCGCGCAGTGCAGCAGTCGCTTGTTGCCAGCGCGGATGCTGACGGTACTCGACATTGGCGAAGGCCCGGCCGCGCATGGCAGCGATGCGTGGCGAAGGCTGCACACCCATGCGCTGGGCGGCGCTCAAGGCCAGTTCGGCCGCAGCGCGGTCGTTGCACACCAGGCCCATGTCGCAGCCCGCGCTCAGGGCCGCTTCGATCCGACTGGCAGCGTCACCCACGACGTGAGCGCCGGCCATCGACAGGTCATCGCTGAAAATCACCCCTTCGAAACCCAGTTCGCCGCGCAGAATGTCCTGCAGCCAGCGACGCGAGAAGCCTGCCGGGTTGCCGTCGACCTGCGGGTAGATGACGTGGGCCGGCATGACCGCCGCCAGCTGGCCGGCCAACCGCGCGAAGGGCACCAGATCGCACGCGCGAATCTGTTCCAGGGAACGCTCGTCGGTGGGAATCGCCACGTGGGAGTCGGCTTCGGCCCAGCCATGGCCGGGAAAATGCTTGCCGCACGCTGCCATGCCCGCGGCATTCATGCCTCGGATGAACGCCCCGGCGAGCGCCGTCGCGCGCTCGGGATCACCCTCGAAGGCACGGGTACCGACCACGGCGCTGTGGCCATGATCGAGGTCCAGCACCGGCGCGAAGCTCAGGTCCAGGCCCACAGCTAGCACTTCGGCGGCCATCAACCAGCCACAATGCTCGGCCAGGCCGACCGCGTCGGCATGACGCGCCAGCTCGCGCATGGCCGGCAGACGCACGAAGCCCTGACGCAGACGTTGCACGCGTCCCCCCTCCTGATCCACGGCCAGGATCAGCTCGGGCCGCACGGCGCGGATAGCCGCGGTCAGCTCGCGTACCTGGCGTGGATGCTCGATGTTGCGCGCGAAGATGATCAGTCCGGCGACTTCGGGTTGGCGCAACAGATGTCGGTCCTCGGCGGTTAGCCAAGTGCCGGCGACGTCGACCATCAGGGAGCCTTGCAGACGAGCGATCATGAGGTTTCCTTGTAGAGGGGGATCGGGAGGTTGGCCGTGCAGGCCTCAGGCCTTCACGGCGGCCGGCGTGCTCTTGCTGCGCGGGCGCAGTTGGGCCGCAGCCATGGCCGGGTCGGTCACCGCACTCTGCGCGCGCATGCCCGCCGCTAGGAACGGCACCATCAGGCGCATGACCTGCTCGATCGAGGTGTCCACGCCAAAGTCGGTTTCGGCGATGGCACGCAGCGCCTTGATCCCGGACATGCTGAACGCGGCGGCGCCGAGCATGAAATGCACGCGCCAGAACAGCTCGATGGGCGGAATGCGCGGCGCTGCCTCATTGACCAGCAGCATATAGCGGCGGAACACCTTGCCGTACATGTCTTCGAGGTAACGACGCAGGTGACCCTGGCTCTGGCTGAAGGCCAGGCCCAGCAGGCGCATGAAGATGGAAAGGTCGTTGCCACTGCGCGGTTGCACCACCAGGGCCTGCTCGACGAGAATCTCGAGCAGCTCCTCGAGGCTGGCCTTGGGCGTGGCACTGGCCTGACGTCGCTCCAGCTCGCGGTCGAGGCTGGCACAGAAAGGCCCGAGGAATCGCGAAAACACCGCCTGAATGAGCGCCTTCTTCGAGCCGAAATGGTAGTTCACCGCCGCCAGATTGACCCCGGCCTTGCTGGTGATCAGGCGCAGCGACGTTTCCGCGAAGCCTTTTTCCGCAAAAAGCTGTTCCGCGGCATCGAGGATGCGTTCAACGGTTTCCGACTGGGCCATGGCAACTCCGCCTGACAAACACTTGTTTGAAACATACGTTTCAAAGCGCCCGACTGTCAAGTCCGAGCGGGCTGTTCGTGGCCATGGGGTCACGTATTAAAGCATACAAATTCATCGCCTTAGCGCAGCATGCGAACATCCACCGACCTCTGCTCCAGAAAACGATGTTGCCAAGCGCAATCCACTGTATATAATCCCAGTCACTGTACAAAAAGACAGAGCCATCCAAATGTTGAAATTGACGCCACGCCAAGCTGAAATTCTCGCCTTCATCAAGCGCTGCCTTGACGACAATGGCTTCCCACCTACCCGTGCAGAAATCGCCCAGGAACTGGGCTTCAAATCCCCCAACGCCGCTGAAGAACACCTCAAGGCCCTGGCGCGCAAAGGCGCGATCGAAATGACCCCCGGCGCCTCACGCGGCATTCGTATTCCCGGCTCCGAGGCGCGCAACGACGATTCCAGTCTTCCGGTGGTCGGCCGCGTTGCAGCGGGCGCGCCCATTCTGGCGCAGGAACACATCGAGGAGTCCTGCAAGATCAACCCGGGCTTCTTTCATCCACGCGCCGATTATCTGTTGCGGGTACAGGGCATGAGCATGCGCGATGTCGGCATCCTCGACGGCGACCTGCTCGCCGTGCACACCTGCCGTGAAGTGCGCAATGGCCAGATCGTCGTGGCCCGTATCGGCGATGAAGTGACGGTCAAGCGGTTCCAGCGCGAGGGCAACAAGGTTTTCCTGGTTGCGGAAAACCCCGACTTCGCACCCATTGAAGTCAACCTCAAGGATCAGGATCTGGTCATTGAAGGTCTGAGCGTCGGCGTCATTCGTCGATAAGGAGGCGTCATGCAGTTTCCCCTTTCATCCCAACAAGCACAGATGTCGCTGTTCGAAGCTTTCATGTCTGCACCGGTGGCGCCGCGATTCAAGGAGGCCGTCGAGTCGCCCTGGACCGTTGCCGAGCCGGATGTATTCAGCGAGATGTCGCTGCGCGGTGCTGCGGGGAACTGCCTGAACCTGCTGGCCCCCATGCTGCGCGAACTGAGCGAGGAGCAGGACGCGCGCTGGATGACCTTGATCGCGCCACCGGCGAGCCTGACCCAGGCCTGGCTGCGCGATGCCGGGCTCAATCGCGAACGGATCCTGCTGTTGCAGCCACGGGGCACGCAGAGCGCACAGCAACTGGCGTGCGAAGCGCTGCGTCTGGGTCGTAGTCATACTGTGGTGAGCTGGCTCAATCCGCTGCCGGCCGTGGCCAGGCAACAATTGATCACGGCCGCACGCCAAGGCGGCGCGCAGAGCTTGAACATTCGATTGGGATAGCCAAGAAACACACTGGGTACTGTCCGCCCAGGCAAGCGCGAGGCGCTCGCTGAGCGGCAGCATCATCAGTGCAGGACGCGCGGCCCGTCGTCCTTGTCGATTTCACCTTCCACCAGCTTGCCGGCCATCTGTACGCCGACACTGAGCATGGCCTTGGCCACTTCCACGTGCTGGCCCTGCAGAAATGCCTTGGCATCTTCGGAAAAATTCAGCGTCACCAGCGAACCTTCGTCCTCGGCACGACGCAACTCGATGCGGCCGTCAGGCAGCTCGACAATCTCAAGAAAGGACGTAGGCATAAGGACATGTTCTCCACGAAAGGCGAGCATTGTAGCAGCGCCACGCTGAATCAGCACTCACTCAACCCTTCTCTGAAGCGAACGGTCAAGCCCTTGAGCTGCTGACGCCAGCTTTCAAGCACCTCGCGACTCAGCTCCGGCTCTTCCACCTCGTCCAGATTGACCGCCTGTATCAACGGCTGGGTCACATCTCCCTTGGGCTTCTTGGGCGCCCTTGGCGGTACGAACAGCGCGCCATGGGCGGCAAGCAACTGCGCCAGCCAGGTATGCGGATGCTGGGCCAGCTCCACCAGTTCACCAAGTTCGGGAATCGACGTGCCATCCAACGCTTGCGGCGTCAGCAGGGTTTCGGCGCGGGCCGTGCCGGCCTGTGGCAGGCGGTAGTAACCGGCGATCTCATGGCACAGCCCCAGCAAGGCACCGTAGAGGTGGAACAACGCCGACTCGCGCTGCGCCTGCAACTGCGCCTGGGCGTTGATCGCCTGGCCCTGCTCGGCCTTGCCCATGGCTTCCAGCGCCAGCCCGGCAAAATAGATTTTCTGGTTGGTACGGGTGTAGAGCTCATAGGCCATGGTGGCGGTCTCCGCAATGAACACTGATCGCCTACAGTGTCGGGAACCCGCAGAGCCAGTGCAAGCCACAAATGAAAAAGGCCGCACGGTCCTGGCGGACGGTGCGGCCTCTTTGCAACCAGCGACTCAGCGCTTGTCTTCGACCTTCCAGGTCTTGCCGTCGTAGAAAGCCTTCCAACCGGTCGGCTTGCCCTCGACCTCGCTCTGCACGTACTGCTCCTTGGTCTTGCGGCTGTAGCGGATCACGGTCGGGCGTCCGTCCGGGTCCTTGATCGGCGCATCGAACAGGAAGCTGTACTTGGGATCGATCTCGTCCTTGTGCGGAATGATCTCCAGTACCAGCGGCGCGCGGGTCTCACGGTTCTTGGGGAACTGGCTGGCGGCCAGGAACAGACCCGAAGCGCCGTCGCGCAGCACGTAGGTGTCATTGACCTTTTCGCACTTGAGCTCGGGCATCTTCACCGCGTCCATTTTCGGCGGCGCCGCTTCGCCGCTCTTGAGCAGCTTGCGGGTGTTCTTGCATTCGGGATTGGTGCAACCGAAGAACTTGCCGAAACGGCCGGTCTTGAGTTGCATCTCGCTGCCGCACTTGTCGCATTCCAGGCTTGGACCTTCGTAGCCCTTGATGCGGTAGTTGCCTTCTTCGATCTCGTAGCCTGGGCAGTCGGGGTTGTTGCCGCAGATGTGCAGCTTGCGCTTCTCGTCGACCAGATAAGCATCCATGGCAGTCGCACAGATCGGGCAGCGATGCTTGCCGCGCAGGATCTGCGACTCGGACTCACCCTCGTCGTCGGCCGCGATCTCATCGCCTGGAATCAGGTTGATGGTCGACTTGCAGCGCTCCTTGGGCGGCAACGCGTAGCCCGAGCAGCCCAGGAACACCCCGGTGGAAGCGGTGCGGATCATCATCGGACGGCCGCACTCGCGGCAGGCGATGTTGGTCAGGGTCGGCAGGTTGGCGCGCATGCCGCTGTCGGCAGCGCCTGCGACGTCGAGCTTGCCCTTGAAGTCGCCGTAGAACTCGTCGAGCACGTTCTTCCAGTCGCGCTCACCGTGAGCCACGTCATCGAGATTCTCTTCCATGCCGGCGGTGAAGCCGTAGTCCATCAGGTTGGAGAAGCTCTCGGACAAGCGCTCGGTGACGATGTCGCCCATCTTTTCCGAATAGAAGCGACGGTTGTGCAGCGCCACGTAGCCGCGGTCCTGGATGGTGGAGATGATCGCCGCGTAGGTCGACGGACGACCGATGCCGCGTTTTTCCATCTCTTTCACCAGGCTGGCTTCGGAATAGCGCGCAGGCGGCTTGGTGAAGTGCTGGGTCGGGTCAAGGTGCAACAGCTTGAGCTGTTCGCCCTGGTTCATGTCCGGCAGCACGTCGTCGTCGCCCGGCTTGCTCATCTGCGGCAGCACACGGGTGTAACCGTCGAACTTGAGGATGCGGCCCTTGGCGCGCAGCTCGAAATCGCCGGCCGCTACGGTAACCGTGGTGGACAGGTACTGGGCAGGCGGCATCTGGCAAGCCAGGAACTGACGCCAGATCAATTCGTACAGACGTTCGGCGTCACGCTCCATGCCGGCCAGCTTGCTGGGATGGGTGTTCACATCCGAGGGGCGAATGGCTTCGTGCGCCTCCTGGGCGCCTTCCTTGCTGCCGTAGACCATCGGCGCTTCGGGCAGGTACTTCTTGCCGAATTCGCTCTCGATGTAGGCACGCGCCATCTGCACGGCGTCCACCGACAGGTTGGTGGAGTCGGTACGCATGTAGGTGATGTAGCCGGCCTCGTACAAGCGCTGCGCCATCATCATGGTCTTCTTCACGCCGTAGCCCAGGCGGTTGCTTGCGGCCTGCTGCAAGGTCGAGGTGATGAAGGGGGCCGAAGGCTTGCTGCTGGTCGGCTTGTCCTCGCGCTTGACGATGCTGTAGCTGGCGTCCTTGAGCTTGGCCAGCGCGGCCATGGCCTGGGCTTCGTTCAAGGGCTTGAAGGCCTCGCCGTTCTCGCGGGCGACTTCGAAACGCACCTTGGCGGCCTTGGCCGACGCCAGGTCGGCGTGCACTTCCCAGTACTCTTCGGGGTTGAACGCACGGATCTCGCGTTCACGCTCGACGACCAGCTTCACCGCCACCGACTGCACGCGGCCTGCCGACAGCCCACGGGCGATCTTCTGCCACAGCAGGGGCGAGACCATGTAGCCGACTACGCGGTCTAGGAAACGTCGCGCCTGCTGCGCATTGACGCGGTCGATGTCCAGCTCGCCAGGACGCGAGAACGCCTCCTGGATGGCTTTCTTGGTGATCTCGTTGAACACCACGCGCTTGTAGCGGCTGTCGTCACCACCGATGGCCTCGCGCAGGTGCCAGGCAATGGCTTCCCCCTCGCGGTCCAAGTCCGTCGCCAGATAGATGGTGTCGGCATCCTTGGCCAACCGGCGCAGCTCCTCGATGACCTTTTCCTTGCCGGGAAGAATCTCGTACTTGGCCTTCCAGCCCTGGTCCGGATCCACGCCCATGCGCGCCACCAATTGCTTGCGGGCCTTTTCCTTGGGCGAAAGCGCCGGCGCGTCGCTGGCGGCAGCCTTGCCGCGCTTGGCGGCCGGCTCCTTGCTGGCGCTCGCCGAACCGCTGGTGGGCAAGTCTCGGATATGGCCGATACTCGACTTCACCACGTACTGGTCACCCAGGTACTTGTTGATGGTCTTGGCCTTAGCCGGGGATTCCACAATGACCAGCGATTTGCCCATGGATCGGAAAATTCCTGAATTCTTGAAATGAAAGGCATGCGGCGCCTTGCGAGGCCCCGCTATATATAGTGGTGAGAACCTGAGGTCAAGCGCCGGGGTTCAAGCGGTCGGCGCCTGCGGAACTGAAAACAGGCTGGGTTCGGCTTCGATCAAAGCAAAGCGCGGGACGCTCTCGCCGTCAACCTCGACCGACTCCAGAAACATGCTCAGCGGTCGAACCCAGAGGCCGTATTCGCCGTAAAGCGCCTGATAGAACACGACTTCCTGCTCGTCCTCGGAACTGCGCGCGACGCCGTAGACACGATACTCGGGGCCTTTGTAGTGACGATAGAGCCCTGGCTGTAACTGCATGGTGCGCCTCGCTTGAAATACGTGTTGAAAAACTTTTTGAGTAAACCGGAAAAAAGCAAAACCGGGACACTGGGCCCCGGTTCGCTCGACTCCACGCGTCTGGACTAGACGCGTTCGAAAACCGTGGTGATGCCCTGCCCCAGGCCTACGCACATGGTAGACAGACCGAACGTACCGCCGTTCTGCTTCATGACGTTGAGCAGCGTGCCGGAAATTCGAGCACCTGAACAACCGAAAGGATGCCCCAGGGCGATGGCGCCGCCATGCAGGTTAACCTTCTCGTTCATCTTGTCGAGCACTTTCAGATCCTTGAGCACGGGCAGGGCCTGTGCCGCGAAGGCTTCGTTGAGCTCGATGAAGTCGATGTCGGCAATGCCCAGACCTGCGCGCTTGAGCGCTTTCTGGGTCGCCGGAACCGGTCCGTAACCCATGATCGCAGGGTCGACGCCGGCAACGGCCATCGAACGGATCACCGCCAATGGCGTGATGCCCAGATCCTGGGCGCGCTGCGCCGACATCACGATCATGCACGAAGCGCCGTCGGTGATCTGCGACGAGGTACCGGCCGTGACCGTGCCGCCCTTGGGGTTGAACGCAGGCTTGAGCGCGGCGAGGCTTTCCAGGGTGGTGTCGGGACGAATGGTTTCATCGTAGTCGAAGACCTTGATGAAGCCATTTTCGTCACAGCCCTGCATCGGGATGATCTCGTCCTTGAACTTGCCCTGCACCGTGGCCTGGTGCGCCAACTGGTGCGAGCGCACACCGAAGGCGTCCTGTTGTTCACGGGTGATGCCGTGCATTTTCCCGAGCATCTCGGCGGTAAGGCCCATCATGCCCGATGCCTTGGCGGCGTACAGCGACATGTGCGGGTTCGGATCGACGCCGTGCATCATGCCGACGTGGCCCATGTGCTCGACGCCGCCGACCACGAACACGTCGCCGTTGCCGGTCATGATGGCCTGAGCCGCAGTGTGCAGTGCGCTCATGGACGAGCCGCACAGACGGCTGACGGTCTGGCCGGCTGCCGTGTGCGGAATCTGGGTCATCAGCGACGCCATGCGCGCGATGTTCCAGCCCTGTTCCAGGGTCTGGTTGACGCAGCCCCAGATCACGTCCTCGACTTCGGCCGGGTCGACCTTGGCGTTGCGTTCCAGCAGCTTGCTGATCAGGTGCGCCGACATGTCTTCGGCGCGGGTGTTGCGGTGCATGCCGCCCTTGGAACGGCCCATCGGGGTGCGACCGAAGTCGACGATCACCACGTCTCTAGGATTCAAGCTCATAAGTCATTCACCCTTGTTCTGTACGTTGGCCGCTTGCCCGAAGAACGTCTGCCCGGCACGCGCCATTTCACGAAGCTTCTGCGTAGGCTGGTACAGCGGACCCAGTTCGGCATAGCGGTCGGCCAGTGCGACGAATTCGGCAACGCCCAGCGAATCGATGTAACGCAGCGCGCCGCCGCGGAAGGGAGGGAAACCGATGCCGTAGACCAGGCCCATGTCGGCCTCGGCCGCAGTTTCGACGATGCCGTCTTCCAGGCAGCGCACGGTTTCCAGGCACAGCGGGATCATCATCCAGTTGACGATATCCTCGTCGCTGACTTCGCGCTGTTCATAGATCACTGGCTTGAGCACATCCAGAACCGCAGGATCGGCGACCTTCTTCGGCTTGCCGCGCTTGTCGGTCTCGTAGGCGTAGAAGCCCTTGCCGTTCTTCTGCCCCAGCCGGTTGGCTTCGTACAACGCGTCGATGGCCGAGCGACGCTCGTCCTTCATGCGGTCCGGGAACCCTTCGGCCATCACGTCGCGGCCATGGTGACCGGTGTCGATGCCGACCACGTCCATCAGGTAGGCCGGGCCCATGGGCCAGCCGAACTTTTCCATGACCTTGTCGATGCGCACGAAATCGACACCGGCGCTGACCAGTCGGGCAAAGCCGCCGAAATAAGGGAACAGCACACGGTTCACCAGGAAGCCAGGGCAGTCGTTGACCACGATTGGGTTCTTGCCCATCTTGCGGGCGTAGGCGACGGTGGTCGCGACGGCGACTTCACTGGACTTCTCGCCACGAATCACTTCGACCAGCGGCATCATGTGCACCGGGTTGAAGAAGTGCATGCCGACGAAGTTTTCCGGGCGTTTGAGCGCCTGGGCCAGCAGGTTGATGGAAATGGTCGAGGTGTTGGACGCCAGGATGGTGTCATCCTTCACCTGCGCTTCGACCTCGGCGAGCACGGCCTGCTTGACCTTGGGATTTTCCACCACGGCTTCGACGACGATGTCGACATGGCCGAAATCGCCATAGGACAGCGTCGGCCGAATGTCGTTGAGCGCTTCGGCCATCTTCGCTGCGGTCAGACGCCCTTTTTCGACACGGCCGCCCAGCAGTTTGGAGGCTTCGGCCAGGCCCTGCTCGATGCCTTTCTCGTTGATGTCCTTCATCAGGATCGGCGTGCCCTTGAGCGCCGACTGATAGGCGATGCCGCCACCCATGATGCCGGCACCGAGCACGGCAGCCTGGCTCACGTCGCGTGCCACCTTGTCGTAGCCACGGGCCTTGCGCTTGAGCTCCTGATCGTTGAGGAACAGACCGATGAGGCTTTGTGCGGCCGAGGTCTTGGCCATCTTGGCGAAACCGGCGGCTTCGATTTCCAGGGCTTTTTCGCGACCGAAGCTGGCAGCCTTCTGGATGGTCTTGATCGCTTCGACCGGCGCCGGGTAGTTGGGCCCGGCCTGGCCGGCAACGAAACCCTTGGCGGTTTCGAACGCCATCATCTGCTCGATGGCGTTGAGCTTGAGCTTGGCCAGCTTGGGCTGGCGCTTGGCCTTGAAATCGAACTCGCCGCTGATGGCGCGCTTGATCAGGTCGAGCGCCGCGGCTTCGAGCTTGTCAGCCGCCACGACCGCATCGACCGCACCCACCTTGAGCGCATCATCGGCGCCGTTTTCCTTGCCGGAGGCGATCCACTCGATGGCATTGTCGGCGCCGATGATGCGCGGCAGTCGCACCGTGCCACCGAAACCCGGGTAGATGCCCAGCTTGACTTCGGGCAGGCCGATCTTGGCTTCGCTGGACATGACCCGATAGTCGGCGGCCAGGCACATTTCCAGGCCGCCGCCCAGGGCAATGCCGTTGATGGCGGCAACCGTGGGAACCTCGAGGTCTTCGAAGTCGCTGAAGATACGGTTGGCCTGCAGGTTGCCCGCGACCAGTTCGGCCTCGGGCAATTTGAAATTCTCGACGAATTCGGTGATGTCCGCACCGACGATGAAGACGTCCTTGCCGCTGGTGACGATCACGCCCTGGACCGAAGCGTCGGCCTTGATCGCCGCGATCGCTTCGCGCAGCTCTTCGAGCGTGAGACGGTTGAACTTGTTGACGGACTCGCCCTTGAGGTCGAACCGCAGTTCGACGATGCCGCTTTCAAGAGCCTTCACCGAGATGGCTTTACCTTCGTAAATCATCCACTGATCTCCACGATATGGAAGCTGAACAGTACACGCCGGACGCTGGGTAAAAAGGGTGCGGTACATGGCCGCCGCTCTCTGTAGCCAGGCATACCCGTCAGCGCGGTAGTCGGGATAGTGCTGGAGCGCGAGAGAAAAACGCTCGATTCATACGCCCGTTTGATTGGGGTGCGTGTACATTCACGGAAATGCGGGCGATTGTCAAATGCCGCGCAAGGCCTTTGAAAACGCGACTTTGCGGTCATTTCTGGAATGGGGAATAACACGCACCTGCGACAGCCTGCCGCAGGCATATGACGATAGCTGGAGATCGGGATCAAGCCAGCGCTTGCAGGACCTTGGCAATATCCTGAAGCACCTTTTCATCGCCCTTCTCGCCCCAGTACAGGGCCAACATCTGCGGACCGGCTTCGAGCTTGTAGACATCGGGCGGCAGGGTCGCCAGGTGCGGCAGCAGATGCGGATCGACGCAGGTTTCGCGCCATTGGTTGCACCACACGCCCGGTTCAGTTTGCCAGTAGCTCCAACTGTCGAACCGACCCTTGCGGCGTGGCCGATGGTATTGCGCGCACGGGTCGGGCGGCTCGACGCTCAACCAGTGTGGCCACTGCTGCGGCGCCAGCTGCATCGCCAGACCCATGCGACGGGCCTGCATGCGCACGGCCATGCGCCCGCTCTGGCTGCGCGAGGGCCGCAGCCATACCATGGGGCTGAGAATCAGCGCAAGGATTGACACGACTATCCACACCGTCATAAAGAGTACACCCGCTAAGCGTTTCAAATAGGTCGGCGAGGGATGTTCATGTCGCACCTCGCCCAAACAGTTCATACTCAAGCTATCGCAATCGTCAGGAGTGCTTCTCATGCCCTACCAACACATTCTGGTCGCCGTCGACCTCACCGAAGAGTGTGACCCGGTCATCAAACGGGCCAGGGAACTGGCGGTCAGCAATGGCGCCAAGCTCTCGCTGGTGCACATTGTAGAACCGATGGCCATGGCATTCGGCGGGGATGTGCCGATGGATCTCTCGCAATTGCAACAGCAGCAGTTCGACCAGGCCAAGGAGCGCCTGGAAACGCTGAAGCTCAAGTACCCGGACCTGGTGGTGGGCGACTGCCATCTGACCTACGGCCAGCCGCGCCAGGAAATTCACAACCTGGCGAAGAAGTCCGAGTGCGATCTGGTCGTGGTTGGCAGCCATGGCCGTCACGGCCTGGCGCTGCTGCTGGGCTCCACGGCCAACGACGTGCTGCACGGTGCGCCGTGCGACGTGCTGGCTGTACGCTTGGTCAAGCGCGCCGACTAAGGATCATCAGCGGGGCCGAGCGGCAGCTGCGGCCTCGCTGAAGATTCCGGTGTCGTGCCTCAGGCGTCGAGCTCGGCCCAACGCTCGACCATGGCTTCCAGCTCGGCCTGCGAAGCTTCCAACTTGGCTATCACGGCGGCGGTCTGCTCGGCAGGTCGCTGATAGAACCCGGCATCGGCCATCTCGGCCTCCAGCGCCGCGATTTCTTGCTCCTTCGCATCGATCTGGCCCGGCAGGGCTTCCAGCTCGCGCTGGAGCTTGTAGCTGAGCTTCTTCTTCGCTGGCGCCGGTGCTTCGGCTGATGCGGGCTCCGGGGCCTTGACCACGGCGCTGTTGAGCTCGGCCTTGCCCGACTTGTTCTCGGTCACGCCCAGCAGCTTGGGCGAGCCGCCCTGGCGGATCCAGTCCTGATAACCGCCCACGTATTCACGCACCTTGCCCTCGCCTTCGAACACCAGGGTGCTGGTGACCACGTTGTCGAGGAATGCCCGGTCGTGGCTGACCATCAGCACGGTGCCCTTGAAGCCGGACAGCACTTCTTCGAGCAGTTCGAGGGTCTCGACGTCGAGGTCGTTGGTCGGTTCGTCCAGTACCAGCAGGTTGGCCGGCTTGCTGAACAGCTTGGCCAGCAGCAGGCGCGCACGCTCACCGCCCGACAGCGCCTTGACCGGCGTGCGGGCACGCTGGGGGCTGAACAGGAAGTCGCCCAGGTAACTCAATACGTGGCGGCTCTGCCCGTCGATGTCGATGAAGTCGCGGCCTTCGGCGACGTTGTCGATGACCGTCTTCTCCAAGTCCAACTGGTGGCGCAACTGGTCGAAGTAGGCGACGTCCAGGCGCGTGCCGACGTCGACTGAACCACTGGTGGGCTGCAGGTTGTCGAGCATCAGCTTGAGCAGGGTGGTCTTGCCGGTACCGTTGGCGCCCAGCAGGCCAATACGGTCCTCGCGTTGCAGGACCATGGAGAAATCCTTGATCAGCATCGGCCCACCCGGATGGGCGAAGCTGACGTTGTCGAGCACCATGACCTGCTTGCCGGACTTGTCGGCGGTATCGAGCTGGATGTTGGCCTTGCCGGTGCGTTCGCGACGCTCGCCACGTTCCACACGCAGCGCCTTGAGCGCACGCACACGGCCTTCGTTGCGGGTACGCCGGGCCTTGATGCCCTGACGGATCCACACCTCTTCCTGGGCCAGGCGCTTGTCGAACAGCGCGTTGGCGGTTTCCTCGGCGGCCAGCATGGCCTCCTTGTGCACCAGGAAGCTGGCGTAGTCGCCGTTCCAGTCGATCAGGCCGCCGCGGTCCAGTTCGAGAATGCGGGTGGCCAGGTTCTGCAGGAAGGAACGGTCGTGGGTGATGAAGAGTACCGCGCCCTGGAAATCCTTGAGGGCTTCTTCGAGCCAGGCGATGGCGCCGATGTCCAGGTGGTTGGTCGGTTCGTCGAGCAGCAGCAGATCCGGCTCGGACACCAGCGCCTGGGCCAGCAGCACGCGACGGCGCCAGCCACCGGAGAGCTGCTTGAGGGTCTTGTCGGCCGGCAATTGCAGGCGGCTCAGGGTGCTGTCGACCAACTGCTGCAGGCGCCAGCCGTCACGGGCTTCGAGGTCCTGCTGGACATGCATGAGCTTGTTCAGGTCTTCGTCGGTGACGATGTTCTGGCTCAGGTGGTGGTATTCGGCCAGCAATGCGCCGACGCCGTCCAGGCCTTCGGCAACCACGTCGAACACGGTCCGTTCGTCGGCCACCGGCAGTTCCTGGGGCAATTCGCCGATTTTCAGACCGGGCGCGCGCCAGACGGCGCCGTCATCGGGTTTCTGCACGCCCTTGACCAGCTTCAGCATGCTGGATTTGCCAGTGCCGTTGCGGCCGATGATGCACACCCGCTCACCACGGGCGATCTGCCAGGACACCTTGTCCAACAACGGCATCGCGCCGAATGCAAGGGACACATCGCTGAATTTGAGCAGGGTCATGAGCTTCTCCAAAAACCGGGCGCGCATTCTAACCGACTTTTGCCCTGGCAGACCGAAGGCGGCAATAAAATGAATGATCCTGAACGCTTTCATCGCGCCTGCTCTAGAGGCTAAGCTAGGCTCACTTCTTTAGTGCTGGCACTGCCGACACTTGTCACGTCCTCTCTGCCTGGAAGTCTCATGCGCAGTCGCCTGTTCAGCCTGTTTTCCTGCCTCATCCTGTCTGCTTCCAGCGTCGCCACTATCCAGGCCGCCGACCTGGCCACGCAGCGCCAGTATTACGACGAAGCCAAGCGCGCCCTGGCCAAGGGCGACAGCGGGCCGTACATGCGCTACGCCGCCGAGCTGCAGGATTACCCCCTGGAGGCCTACCTGGCCTACGACGAGCTCACGCCGCGCCTGCGCAGCGCGAGCAACGCCGAAATCGAGGGCTTCCTGGCCAAGCACGGCGACCTGCCTCAGGCCAACTGGATGAAACTGCGCTGGCTGAGGCAACTGGCCGAGCGCGGCGAGTGGGCACCGTTCGTCAAATACTACGACCCCAAGCTCAACTTCAAGGAGCTCGACTGCCTGTACGGTCAGTACCAGTTGAGCAACAGCCAGCTGCGCGCCGAAGGCTATGCCAACGCCGACAAGCTGTGGCTGACCGGCAAAACGCTGCCCACGGCCTGTGACGGCCTGTTCCAGCGCTGGGCCAGTGAAGGCCAGCTCACCGAGAACAAGCGCTGGCAGCGCGCCAAGCTTGCCGCCCAGGCGCGCAACTATCCATTGGCTACCAGCCTGGTGCAGGGTCTGACCACGCTGTCGAGCCAGGGTCGCCTGCTGCTCGATGTCGCGCAGAAGCCCGAATTGCTCGACCAGCCTTCGCGCTTCATGCCGGTGGACGAAGCCATGTCCGACGTGGTCGGGCTGGGTCTGCGCCGCCTGGCTCGCCAGGATCCGGACAAGGCCATGCGCATGCTCGACAGCTATGCCAGCAGCATGCGCTTTTCGGCCGAGGAAAAAGTCGCCATCGCCCGTGAGATCGGCCTGACCCTGGCCCGCCGCTACGACCCGCGCGCGCTGGAACTGATGACCCGCTACGACCCGGAGCTGCGCGACGACACCGTCACCGAGTGGCGCCTGCGCCTGCTGCTGCGACTGGGCCGCTGGCAGGAAGCCTACGACCTGACCACCCGCCTGCCCAAGGACCTGGCGCAGACCAACCGCTGGCAGTACTGGCAGGCGCGCAGCCTGGAGCTGGCCCAGCCGCAGAGCGCCAAGGTGCCGCAGCTGTACAAGGCGGTCGCCAAGGAACGTGACTTCTACGGTTTCCTGGCGGCCGACCGCCTGCAGGCGCCCTACTCGCTCAACAACAAGCCGCTGGTGATGAGCCAGGCGCTGGTCAACAAGGTACGCAACACCGCCGGTATCCGTCGATCGCTGGAGCTGTATGCGCGCGGCCAGATCGTCGATGCGCGGCGCGAGTGGTATCACGTCAGCCGTCATTTCGATCGCGATGAAATGGTCGCCCAGGCCAAGCTGGCCTACGACATGCGCTGGTATTTCCCGGCCATTCGCACGATCAGTCAGGCACAGTACTGGGACGATCTGGACATCCGTTTCCCGATGGCCCACCGCGACACCTTGATCCGCGAAGCCAACGTGCGCGGTCTGCACACCAGCTGGGTGTTTGCCATCACCCGTCAGGAAAGCGCGTTCATGGACGACGCCCGTTCCGGCGCCGGTGCCATGGGGCTGATGCAGTTGATGCCGGGCACTGCCAAGGAGACCTCGCGCAAATTCAGCATCCCGCTGTCGTCACCGCAGCAAGTCCTGGACCCCGACACCAACATCCAACTGGGCGCGGCCTACCTGAGCCAGGTGCACAGTCAGTTCAACGGTAACCGAGTGCTGGCCTCGGCAGCGTACAACGCAGGTCCGGGCCGTGTTCGGCAGTGGCTCAGAGGCGCCAACCATCTGAGTTTCGATGTCTGGGTGGAATCCATTCCGTTCGACGAGACACGCCAATACGTGCAGAACGTATTGTCCTACGCGGTCATCTACGGTGAGAAGCTCAACGCGCCGCAGCCGGTGGTGGATTGGCACGAGCGTTTCTTCGACGACCAATGAGCCAGTGGCGGCAGCTGCACAGCTGCCGCCCGCTCACTCCAGAACAGTGATGGGCATGCCCACTTCGAGCACGCCGGCACGATCACAGACCAGGTTCTGGCCGAACATGGCATGGCCGTCCTGAAGCCGGTAGGACTTGAGTGTGGCCAAAGGCTCGCGATCGGGGCTGCGCTCGCCGGTCTGCGGATCCAGGGTAGTGAGAATGCAACGCGCGCACGGCTTGAGCACGCGGAAATCCACGTCACCGATACGAATGCGTTTCCAGTCATCCTCGGCAAATGCCGGGCTGCCCTGCACCACCAGGTTGGGGCGAAACCGGATCATTTCCAGCGAGCGGCCGACTCGTGCAGACAGATCGTCCAGCGAACCCTGGCCGATCAGCAGCAGCGGAAACCCATCGGCGAAGGCCACCTTGTCGCCGTTCTCGCCATAGACGGCACTGACCGTTCGGGCGCGGTCAGCGGGCATATAGACCAGCCGAGTAGGTTTTCCGAGGAAATCGCTCACCCAGTGCGCGGCAGCGTCGCCTGCGTCAGGCGCCTCGAAGCTGTCGTACCAGACCTTGATCTGGCGCAAGTCACCTGAAACGGGCACCGGTACATGCAGATCAGGGAAATCCGTTGCACTCAATATCAAGTCACCCTCGGCTGTAACTTGCGTGTGCAACTGTGTCAGGCGTGGCACCGAGCGTTGCGAGAGAAACAGCCCACGCTCCGCGTCGACCAGCATCCAGCGTCGATCACCCACCAGCCCCAGACCGTCGACGGCCGACTGCTGCAGGGACTGACCCAAGGCTGATTTGAGCGGATAACGATACAACGCGGCAAGGCTCGACATGGCCAAGTTCCTTTGAGCAAAAGAACCGAGTCTAGCGGAACCGCCAAGGCCATGACGAGTCGGGATCAGTGTCGATCCATTTCCAGACGCTGGCGGACCACGTCGACCAGCTTGTCGGGCTGGAACTTTGACAGGAAGTTGTCGCAGCCGACCTTTTTCACCATCGATTCGTTGAAGCTGCCGGACAGCGAAGTGTGCAGCACCACGTATAGCTCGCGCAGCCGTGGGTCGTTGCGGATTTCGGTGGTCAGGCGGTAGCCGTCCATTTCCGGCATTTCGGCATCGGTGAACACCATGAGCAGCTTGTCGGTCATGCGCTCGCCGGTGTCGGCCCAGGCCTTGAGCTTGTTCAGCGCCTTCAGGCCATCGCTGGCCACGTGCATTTTGATGTCCAGCTGCGACAGCGTATCGCGCAGCTGCGCCAGAGCCACCGAGGAGTCGTCCACCAGCAGCACTTCACGGCCACGTGCGCGCGCCAAGATCGGATCGTCGAGTTTGTCCCGGGAAACACGGGCGTTGTAGGGAACGATTTCGGCGAGCACTTTTTCCACGTCGATGATCTCGACCAGTTGCTCGTCGACTCGGCTGATTGCGGTGAGGTAGTGCTGGCGCCCGGCGCTGGCCGGAGGCGGCAGGATCGATTCCCAGTTCATGTTGACGATGCGGTCGACACCGCCGACCAGAAAAGCCTGAATCGAGCGGTTGTACTCGGTCACGATGATGGTGCTACTGGGCCCTGGCACCAGCGGGCGCATGCCGATCGCTTGGGAAAGATCGATCACCGGCAGGGTCTGCCCGCGCAGGTTGATCACGCCGCAGACGAAGGGGTGACGCTGCGGCATCAGCGTCAGCTTGGGCAACTGCAGGACTTCCTGGACCTTGAACACGTTGATCGCGAACAGTTGCCTGCCAGCCAGACGAAACATGAGCAGTTCCAGCCGGTTTTCGCCCACCAGCTGCGTACGTTGGTCAACCGTGTCGAGAATGCCGGCCATGTGAAGCTCCAAAGCCCAAGTGAAAGTAGAGGTACCGGGCTATCGGCGCTGACGGGAATATCTTGACTGCGGTCGCTGATCTTTATTGGGTCAATCGGCGGCTGAGCAGTGGCGAGCCAGCGGGCAAATGGACCTTCAATGCCTTGGGCATGGCACTGAAGCGCAGATTCTCGCCGCGCAGCGGTTCGCCATCGAGGTTGATGTCGAGGTTTTCCTTGCTGTTGATTTCAACCCAGGGCAGCCGGGCACGGACGAACAGGGTTTCCAGCCCACCGCCGCCGAGCAGGCTTTTCAAGGTGCCGACCACTTCGGTGGGTGCCGGCAGGATGCTGATCTCCAGCAGCCCATCGTCGACCACGGCTTCGGGGCAGAGCTCGTGGCCACCGCCGGCCTGACGACCGTTGCCGATGCCCAGTGCCAACAGGTCGCCTTCCCAGTGGAAGTCCGGACCGCTGAGCGACGCGGAGGCGGCGCGCAATTCGCTGAACCGCGACAGACCGGTGAACAGGTAGGCCGCGCCACCGAGCACTTTCTTCAGGTCTTCGGAGGTGTTGGCCGTGACCTGGCTGCCGAAGCCGCCGGTGGCCATGTTGAGGAACACTTGTCCGCCCACCTCGCCCAGGTCGATCGCCTGGGGTTCGCGGGCAAGCAGCGCCAGCGCAGGTTCGGGTTCCAAGGGCACCCCGGCGGCACGGGCGAAATCGTTGGCCGTGCCCAGGGGCATCAGGACCAGACTGGCATCGGTCTTGGCCAGTGCCATGGCTTCGGCGACATCGCGCAGGGTGCCGTCGCCACCGCCGGCGATGATGTGGGTATACCCCGCTTGCAACGCCTCCTCGACCAGACGCTGGGCATCACCGCCTTCCCAGGTCAGACGCACGGCCAGGTCATTGCCCTGCTCCCGGTAGCGCTCGACCGCAGTGCGTACCTCTTCGTTGGAAGCTTGTTTGCCGTGCAATATCAGGATTGCCTTGCGCTCGCTCATGCTGCATGTCTCCGGTGACCAATGAGTTGAACTCTGCCTGATGTGACCACAGCCGCAGCAAAAAAAGCCCGGACTGAAAGTTTTTAACCATTCGTGCATTTACCACTCGCCAACGGTTCTCGTTTAGGCTTTACTGCGACGCAACTGGCCATCATCGAAGTGGCCGTTACCCCTCCGATTCCTGCACGTCCGGCCCGTCTCCGGCTGGCGGTAGCATTGTCGAATCGCTGAATCCTGCGTTCTGCCTTTTTTCCATCGACCCTTTCATGCATCCAGCCTGGCTGGTCGTGTACGCCTGCCCATGCAGGTGCCGCCCGCCTTCTCCAACTCGAGGCTCGACCTATGACGACTCTGATTCCCTGCATCATCGCCGGGGGCTCCGGCACCCGCC
>NZ_DJUS01000190.1:6303-9853 GCF_002438365.1 Pseudomonas sp. UBA6276 | reverse complement strand
GCTTGACGATATCGTCCAGCGCATCCATGTCGGCCAGTTCCAGTGACAGGGGCAGGCACAGGGGCGCCAGGCTGCAGTCCTTGCAATGGGTCTGATGAGTGGCGCGGTTTTTCGCCGGCTCGGACATTGTTCGATCCTTGTGGAAACATCTTGATAAGTACGTGTGACGAGACAAGGGTAACCCAGCCAGCCGCTCTCAGGCCAACAACCGCCATCGGGCTAGGGGAACTACGGATGCGCCACGGGCTCAGCTACAACAGGAAAGCCACCGCGTCACAGCCAAAGGTAGATACCCATGAACACGCTTTATCGTGTCCTGAAATACAGCGGGGTGATCGGCATGCTCTTGTCGGCCTCATGCGGCGTCGGTGCCGCAACCGGGCTCAGCGCCTCGAGTCCTGCGGCGGGTGGCGGGGGCGGTTCGACCGTGAATACGGCCCCGGCAGCCAACACTGCGCAGCCTCAGGCCAATACCACACGCAACCCGTCCAGCAGCATGAATCGCGCCCCGGCCACCCGAAGTTCGAGTACGATCCAAGAGCCCACGTCCTCCTCACCTTCGGACACGACCGACACCTTGCAACAGCAGCGCCAGCAGAGCGGTGCGCAGATGATCGAAGAACGCAAGGGGCGGGCCGCGGACAGCAACTGACCCCAAACCAGAGGAACAAGCATGTCGAAGAAAATAGCGTTGGTGACCGGTGCCGGCAGCGGCATCGGCCGGGCGACCGCCCTGGGGCTGGCAGCCGATGGTTTCTGTGTGGTGCTGGCGGGCAGACGCCTGGAAGCCGTGCAGGCGGTGGCGCAGCAGATCGCAGAGCAGGGCGGTGAAGCCCTGGCAGTGGCGGCCGATGTCCGCGATAGCGTCAGCGTCGACGCTCTGTTCGCCACCGTCGAGCAGACCTACGGACGCCTCGACGTGATTTTCAACAATGCGGGCATTGGCGCCCCTGCGGTGCCGATCGACGAGCTGGACGTGGCCAAATGGACCGACGTTCTGCAGACCAATGTCACCGGCGTATTCCTGTGCTGCCGCGCCGCGTTCGGGCTGATGCGCCGCCAACAACCGCAAGGCGGGCGGATCATCAACAACGGTTCGATTTCAGCGCACACCCCGCGCAGTTTCAGCATGCCCTATACGTCCAGCAAGCACGCCGTGCTCGGCATCACCAAAAGCCTGGCGCTCGATGGCCGCGAGTTCAACATCGCCTGCAGCCAGATCGATATCGGCAATGCCCTGACCGAACTGTCTGCACGTATGACCAAGGGTGTACGCCAGGCCAATGGCGACATCGCCGTCGAACCCATGGTCGACATGGAGCATGTGGTCGACGCGGTTCGCTACATCGCCAAGCTGCCGCTGTCGGCGAACGTGCTGAACATGACCGTGATGGCCACCAATATGCCGTTCGTGGGGCGAGGCTGATACGCCTCCTCGCGATTTGGGCGGTCTCGCTGCGCTGTCGATCGGCGCGGATCAGGGTTTATCATGGCGCTCTTTCCCTTGCGAGCACCCTGCCGGAGCCCTGCCACCGATGTCACTGATTCACCATTCCAGTTCCGCGCCGTCCGAGGACATCAAGAGTCAGCTGCTGCAGATGGTCGTCGACTATCTCACCGACATCAGCAGTCTGGGCATCACCCCGAGCAATCCGCTCTATCAGCTCTACCAGTACGGTGTCGGCTACGAAGTGCATCAGTATCTGGAGGCGATGTCGGGCGGTCGTGAGGTGCGACCGGAACTGGTCCTGGCATTCGACGAGGCGCAGCCGGAAACGCTGGACGGGTTCGCCTTGTTCCTGCGCGCCGAGCACGACCCTTCCGTGTGCACCGTGGCCTACATGGCAGTACGCGCCTCGAAACGTCGCAGGGGCGTGGCGCGGGGCTTGCTCGATGTGATCAAGCAGCGTCATGCCCACGTGGAACTGGCGTGCGTGGTGAGCAAGGTGTCATGGTTCGAAAACATGGGGTTTCAGGTGATCGGCGCGCAAGGCCCGCAGGTCAAACTCAGTTGTGACGGTGAAGCGACCGATCATCCCATTGCGGTACTGGATGTGGCGCCCATCTATGCATCATTGGAAGTACGGCAGATTCACGCCTATCTGCTCAATCAGCACGGCCGCAAGGCCATGCTCGACGCCGAAAAAAAGCGTGACCGGCAACTCGACCACATGACCCGCCAAGCCGCCACATTCGCCCGGGACTCACAAATCTGACCGGTTGCCCATTCCCCTGTAGCAGCGGCGCAAGCCGCGTCATCAACCCCCGCGGTGCCACTGATCGGTCACCGTTTCGAATCCAAGACGCTTGCGCACCGCTCACATCAATGAATATGCAGCGACTTGTTGACCTTGTTCAGCAACCGCTCGCTGGTCCAGGGCTTGGGCAAGAACTCGACGTTCGGCCCCAACACCAGGTCGCGACCGGAGAAACCGGAAGTGAGCAGGATCGGCAGGGCAGGCCAGCGCTCGGCGGCCAACATGCTCAGATCGTAGCCGTCCATTTTTCCGGGCATGCGAATGTCGCTGACCACCATGTTGACCTCGCCTGGATGGGTTTCCAGAAAGTCGCAACCTTGGTCAGCCGTCTGAAATGCCGTGACCTTGAAGCCTGCATCTTCAAGTACCGTCGTCAGCAGATCACGGATAAGATCTTCGTCTTCGAGGACCAGAATGGAGGCGGTGGGCATGGGGCGTACCTTCAAAGATGCATAAGCGGCTACACAGTCGACTGATACAACTTGAAAGGGTTCTGTGCCAAGAAAAAAAGACTGACGAAAGGGCATAAACTGTTGCGTACAAGTAACGGATATGCAAAGAGATTCAGCCCAGATTGCCAATGTCGAATAAAGTCCCCAGCGGTATCCTTTTCCTTCGCAGCGCTCACGTCTCTGGCTGGCTGATCACCAAGCGCAGGTGCTAACCTCATGCCGAGCGCGCCCCCGTCTTGTGCCAGGGCCTCGTTGGCCCGGCATCCTTTCGAACGAGTCCGATCATGAACAAAGCAACAGGCATCCTCGCTGGCATCGTCGTCGTGGCCGCAGCCGCCACCGTGGGTGGGGCCTGGTACACCGGCACTCAGCTGGAGCCGGTCCTGAGCACTGCCATCAGGCAAGCCAACCGGGAAATGGCGGCGTCCTTCAACGTCGACGGCCAACCCGGCATGCAGATCGAACTGCTGTCGCTGGACCGACGTTTCTTCACCAGCACGGCGCACTACCGCATCACGCTCAACAACCTGCAAGGTGACAGCGGACCTGAACGCCGCGAGCTGTTGCTGGTCGATCACATCGAGCATGGGCCACTGCCATGGTCGCACCTCAAGGCCTTCAGGCTCATGCCGGTGATGGCGGCGAGCAACTTCGAGCTCGAGCGTAACGCCGATACCCAGGCCTGGTTCGCCATGAGCCAGAACCAGCCGCCGTTGCGCGGTCAGGTCAGCCTTGGCTACGACGGCGCCAGCGATACCCGCCTGCAACTGTTGCCGCTCGACGCCCGTGAAGGCAATGACACCGTCCGGTTTTCTGGCTTGAATGCACGCCTGACGCTGA
>NZ_DJUS01000190.1:4603-6209 GCF_002438365.1 Pseudomonas sp. UBA6276 | reverse complement strand
CCAGCCTGCAAGGCGCCGATGTTGCGCCCGTACGGGTGGAAAATCTTTCCGCTTCCGGCCTGATGCAGGAAGTCGAAGGCAACCTGAATGTCCAGGCCAGCTACAGCGTCGGCGCCTTGAACTATGCCAGCCGCTCGGTCGGCGCGCTGCAGATGAGCCTCAAGCTGGCCAACCTCGACATCGCCGCCAGCCGCGAATTCGGCAATTTGTATCAAACCATCATCGCACCACAATGGCAGACACCGTTGCCTGATGGCTCGCTACCGCCGCTGCGCCTGACTCCGGCGGAGCGTCGTCAGCTGGAGGCTGTCGTTGGCACGTTGCTGAACGCCAAACCCCAGCTGCAACTGGAACGATTGAGCCTGGCCACTGAACACGGTGAAAGTCATTTGAGCATGACCGCACAGCTGGCCAACCCAGGGTCGGCCCAACCGGGCTTGGCCGCCTATTGGCCTGCGCTGATCAGCAGCCTGCAAGCCGATCTGCAGCTGTCCAAGCCGATGCTCGCAGACGTGGGCAGTCTGCAAGCCAGCCTGCAAGGGCAGACCGACCCGGCGCGTGTGGCCCAGGCCGGACGTGATCTGACTGCGACCATTGCCGGCTTGGGGCAGATGCTGGGCTTGGTCAAGGATGAAGGCGAACACTTGCGCGCTACCCTGCGCTACAGCGATGCCGTGGTGGATTTCAACGGTCAGAAGATGCCGCTGCAGCAATTCGCCCAGATGCTCGGCCAGGTCGGCGTCATGGGGCAGCGCTGAGGGCAGGGGTACCGCAAGCGTCAGTCGCGCTGCGGCGGCAGCATGCGTTCGAGCATGCCGTCGCGCCGCACCGCCACGTGCCATACCGTGGCGGCCACGTGCATGACGATCAGGCCGTACACCGCAAACTGGCCCCACACATGGACGGTGTTGGCCACTTTGCCCAGGTCCTCGTTCTTGGCGAATCCAGGCAGCGATACCAGGCCGAAGAACGGCACATCCTGGCCATTACCCGCCATCAGGTAGCCGGTCACCGGCATGGCCAGCAGTACGGCGTACAACAGGCCATGGTTCAAGTGGGCGAGCATCCGGGTGCAAGCGCCAATGTCCGAACGATAGGCCGGAGCTGGGTGCCGCCAGCGCCAGGTCAGCCGGATCAGCACCAGCAGGCCGACGCTGATGCCCATGGATTCATGGGCCAGGTACCAGAGCACCCGCACCGGGCCGGGTGGGAAGTTCTCCGCGACCCAGACACAGGGCAGTACCAGGCACAGCGCGGCGACCGTCAGCCAGTGCAATGCCTGGGCGAAGCCGTTGTAGCGTTCGATCACCATCCTCTCACTTCCTCAAGCGCCGCACCTGGCGGACGTATCTCGATGTCGGCGTGCCGGCCGGCTGCACCCACCTGGTCATAGTATGTCCGTTATCGCCATGGTGCGAACGGCGTAACGGTCAGGCAGGTATTGTCCGATGACCCTATAACCGCCAGTCGGAAAAGATGAATCGATTCATGTTTCTGTTTCATTTCATTCAATAGCGGCAAGTCGGTGCCGATAGCCCCTGCAACTACACAGCGGACCTATCGGCCATGCAAAAAACCCTGAAATTCAGCCACAAGATTCTCCTGG
>NZ_DJUS01000190.1:0-4552 GCF_002438365.1 Pseudomonas sp. UBA6276 | reverse complement strand
ACCTGCAGCGCAACGCCATTCGCGACGACCTGGAAAGCTACCTGCACGAAATGGGCAGCGCCACTTCCACCAACATTCAGCACTGGCTCTCGGGTCGTATTCTGCTGGCCGAAACCCTGGCCGAGAGCGTTGCCCTGAACCCCACTGCCGAGGCCGTGGGCGCGTTGCTCAAGCAGAAAACCCTGCTGGCCAACTTTGACTTCGCCTACCTGGGCGATGTCTCCGGCAACTACTTTCTGGAGCCACCGGACACCATGCCCGAAGGCTACGATGCACGCACGCGGCCCTGGTACACCGATGCCATGAGTGCGCGTCGGACCGTTCTCACCGAGCCCTACATCGATGCCGCCAACGGCAAGACCATCCTCACCATCGCCACCCCCGCCATGAGCAGCAACGGCCAGCCGGTAGGCGTCGTGGGTGGCGACCTGAGCCTGGACACCCTGGTCAAGACCATCAACTCGCTGGATTTCGACGGCGGTGGCTACGCCTTTCTGGTCAGCGGCGATGGCAAGATCCTGGTTCATCCCGACAGCCAGTTGGTCATGAAATCACTCAAGGACGTGTACCCGCAGCACACCCCGCGCATCGGCGATGACGTGACTGAGGTCGAACGCGATGGCCGCGTCTCCATCGTCACCTTCGCCAAGGTCGAGGGCCTGCCTTCGGTGGACTGGTACATCGGTCTGAGCATGGACAAGGCCAAGGCCTACGCCATGCTCAGCCAATTCCGCAGCTCGGCGGTGATCGCCACGATCGTCGCCGTGGTCCTGATCATCGCCTTGCTGGGCATGCTGATTCGCCTGCTGATGCAGCCGCTTCATACCATGGGCCGGGCCATGCACGACATCGCCGAAGGCGAGGGTGATCTGACCCGTCGCCTGAGCATCCACAGCGCCGATGAATTCGGCACCCTGGCCCTGTCCTTCAACCGTTTCGTGGAGCGTATCCACGACTCGATCCGCGAAGTGTCCTCGGCCACCGGCCAGGTCAACGAAGTGGCCCAGCGGGTGGTCAGCGCCTCGAACTCTTCGATGCTCAACTCCGATCAGCAGGCCAATCGCACCAGCAGCGTGGCGGCGGCCATCAACGAACTGGGCGCCGCCGCGCAGGAAATCGCCCAGAACGCCGCCCTGGCTTCGCAGCACTCCAGTGCAGCGCGCAACCTGGCCGCCGATGGCCAGGCCGTGGTCGGCCAGACCATCAGCGCCATGAACCTGCTGTCGCAGAAAATCAGCGGCTCGTGCGGCAACATCGAAAGCCTCAATGCCAGCACGGTGAACATCGGTCAGATCCTGGAAGTGATCACCAGCATTTCCCAGCAGACCAACCTGCTCGCGCTCAATGCCGCCATCGAAGCGGCGCGGGCTGGCGAAGCAGGGCGCGGTTTCGCCGTGGTCGCCGACGAAGTGCGCAATCTGGCGCACCGTACCCAGGAATCGGCCCAGCAGGTGCAGGGCATGATCGAGCAGTTGCAGGTGGGGGCGCGCCAGGCCGTCATCCTGATGAACGAAAGCCAGGGCCAGAGCGAATCCAGCGTCACCATCGCCAACCAGGCCGGCGAACGTCTGGTCAGCGTGACCCAGCGCATCGGCGAGATCGACGGCATGAACCAGTCGGTGGCCGCAGCCACCGAAGAGCAGACCTCGGTGGTGGAATCGATCAACGTCGATATCACCGAGATCAACACCCTCAATCAGGAGGGTGTCGAGAACCTGCAATCCACTCTGCGTGCGTGCGCCGACCTCGAACAGCAGGCGTTGCGCCTCAAGCAGCTGGTCGGCAGTTTCCGCATCTGATCACCCGGCCAGCGCCGGCACGACGGCTTCCAGGGAAGGAGCCGCGTCAGGCTACAGATCCATTGCCACGCTGAAGGTCAGGTTGCGCGGTTCGCCCGGCATCGCCCAGTAGTTGCTGTAGGAACGCTCGAAGTACTTCTCGTCGAACAGGTTGTTCAGGTTGACGCCCAGGGTGACCTTGTCGCTGGCCTTGTAGTGCGCCAGCAGATCGACCGTGTGGTAGGCGGGCAACTCGAAATTGCCCCCCGACTCCCCGGACCGGTCGCCCACGTAGGTGAACGCCGCACCGATATCGGAACCGCGCAGCCGGCCATCCTGAAACTCATAGACGCCCAGCAGGCTGGCGCTGTTGCGTGCCACACCGAGCAGGCGGCTGCCCTTGGGCACGCTGGCGTCGCCCTCGGTCACCTCGGCATCGATCCAGGCGTAGGCGCCGATCACACGCAGCGCGTCGCTCAACTGGCCGCTGAACTGCAGGTCGACGCCCTGGCTGCGGGCTTTGCCGATGGCCCGGTTGAGGTTGCTCGTCGGGTCCAGCGCCAGCACGTTCTCCTTGTCGATGTGGAAGGCTGCCAAGGTGGCGCTCAGGCGTTCGTCGAACAGTTCGGCCTTGAAACCGGCTTCGTAGCCGATGCCTTCTTCCGGGTCGAATGACTTGCCACTGGCATCCAGGCCGTTGTTGGGCTTGAACGAGGTGGACGCATTGGCGAACACACCCCATTGCGGTGTGAACTGGTAGAGCAGGCCGGCACGCTGGGTGAAGGCGTCCTGGCGCTGGGTACTGCGGTTGCCAGTGGTGTAGTCGGCGATGCGCTGGTCGAAATGTTCGTAGCGAACCCCGAGCATGCCGCGCAGCTTTTCACTGAAGACCAGTTGATCCTGCAGGTTCAGCGCGTGGCTGCGCACATGCTCGCGGAAGTCGGTGCCCGAGCGCGCGCCGGTGGGTTTGGCCTGGCCATACACCGGATTGAAGATGTCGATGGGATAGGCACCGGCTGTGTTGGTCACCCGTTCGTTCTTGCGGTAATCCTCGTACTCGGTGCCGATCAACAGTTCATGCTGCACGCTGGCGGTGTCGAGAAAGCCGCGCAGCTCGACCTGGCTGATGCTGTCGTGCCAATCCATGTCGCGCTCGCGATAGCGGCGGTTGACGGTGCGTCCGTCGGCGTTGAGCGCGCGGGCCTCGCTGGCATCGCCGCTCAGCTCGCCCTGTTTGTAGTGGCTGGCCACGCGCAGTTGCCAGTCGTCGCTGAGGCGGTGTTCCAGCGCGGCCTGGATACGGTTGTTGTCGTTGTCGATGAAACCGTCGTTGGGCTCGCCGAGAAAGGTCCGCCGCGAGCCGCCGCCCCAGCCGTTACCCGGGGCCACCACACCGCGGTCGAACACCGACTGATGCCGCACCAGCTCGGTTTCCACCAGCAATGAAGTGTCCGGATCCAGTTGCCAGCTCAGCGACGGCGCCACGTACAACCGCTTGCTCTGCACATGGTCACGAAAGCTGTGGTTGTCTTCCACCGCCAGGTTGACGCGGCTGAGCACCTGACCTTCGTCATCGAGCGGGGTGTTCAGGTCCAGGCTGGTGCGGTAGCGATCCCAGGACCCGGCACTGCCGTACAGGCGGGCGAAGGATTCGGCCTGCGGTTTCTTGCTGACGATGTTGACCGTCCCACCGGGGTCGCCCCGCCCGTACAAGCTGGCGGCCGGCCCCTTGAGCACCTCGATGCGCTCGATGCTGGACACGTCCGGTGTAGCGGGGTAGCCACGGTTGGCGCTGAAACCGTCGCGGTACAACTCCGAGGTGGTGAAGCCGCGCACGCTGTATTCGTAGAGGGTCAGCCCGCCGAAGTTGTTCTGCTGGGACACCCCACCTGCGTATTGCAGGGCCCGCTCCACGTTAGTGCTGCCCAGGTCCTCCAGGACCTGTACCGGAACCACGCTCACGGCCTGGGGGATGTCCTTGATCGCAGCGTCGGTCTTGGTCGCGCTGCCCGAACGCGTGGCGCGGTAGCCTGTGACCGGGCCATTGGCCGTCTCCATTTCGCCGCCAGCGGTGACGCTGATGGCTTCCAGTTCAAGGGTCTCGGGCGAGGTTTCGGCATAGGCGGGCAACCCCAGCACGCTGAAGGCGAAGCTGGCCAGGAGGGCGAAGCGAGGTGAGCGCATGTGCAGCAGTCCATTGGTGATTATAGTTATATTATAACGTCATGAATTGTGCCGCTGCCTATCTCTTTTCTACATCCTCTGGAAGCGGTGTTCCTTCCTGAGCCAACCGATGTGGCGCTTGGTCGCAGCTTGGCGCTCGAGAATCATTGATCTGGATCAATGGCCGTCTGGCGGTGCGGGCAGAAAATCCGCCCACCTACCGACCCGCCCGACACCGAGTACCCCCCATGTCCGGACACTTCGACTTCCTCAAGAAACCGCTCGCGCGGGAAATCGCCGTGATTGTGCTGATCAAGCTGGTCCTGCTGCTGGGCATCCGCAGCCTGTGGTTCGGCGGGGGCGTAGACGTCAAGGATGACGGCACCACCGTCGGCCAGCATGTGCTCGGCTCCGCTTCCCAACCTCTCGAGAAGAACCTGAAATGATCTCCGAATCAGTCGTCGACCTCTCTCGGCTGCAGTTCGCCATGACCGCGCTCTATCACTTTCTGTTCGTGCCCCTGACCATCGGCATGGCGTTCCTGCTCGCCATCATGGAATCGGTCTACGTCATGACCGGCAAGCAGGTGTACAAGGACATGACCCAGTTCT
>NZ_DJUS01000027.1:0-3733 GCF_002438365.1 Pseudomonas sp. UBA6276 | reverse complement strand
CTGGTCAAGGAAGGCGAGAAGTTCGCCATCCTGACCGACATCCTGGGTGACGAAGACCACCTGGGCGACATGGACTTCAAGGTCGCCGGTACCGCCAAGGGCGTCACCGCGCTGCAGATGGACATCAAGATCAACGGCATCACCGAAGAGATCATGGAAATCGCCCTGGGCCAGGCCCTGGAAGCGCGCCTGAACATCCTCGGTCAGATGAACCAGATCATCGGTACCTCGCGTACCGAGCTGTCGGAAAACGCTCCGACCATGATCGCCATGAAGATCGACACCGACAAGATCCGCGACGTGATCGGCAAGGGTGGCGCAACCATCCGTGCCATCTGCGAGGAAACCAAGGCTTCGATCGACATCGAAGACGACGGCTCGATCAAGATCTTCGGCGAGTCCAAGGAAGCCGCTGAAGCTGCGCGTCAGCGCGTTCTGGGCATCACCGCAGAAGCCGAGATCGGCAAGATCTACGTCGGCAAGGTCGAGCGCATCGTCGACTTCGGTGCATTCGTCAACATCCTGCCGGGCAAGGACGGTCTGGTTCACATCTCCATGCTCAGCGATGCACGCGTAGAGAAAGTGACCGACATCCTCAAGGAAGGTCAGGAAGTCGAAGTACTGGTACTGGACGTGGACAACCGCGGCCGTATCAAGCTGTCCATCAAGGACGTTGCTGCTGCAAAGGCCTCGGGCGTCTAAACCCGCAGGTGTGAAGAAAGAGCCCTTCAGGGCTCTTTTTTTTCGCCTAGAGTTCACTAAGTAGCGGTTGAAACGCTGAAGGCTGCGCAGGTGAAAGATTGAAGTGAGCAGGGAACTTTTGCGGACTTGCAACTTGCACGCAAAAAACTGTACGAGCGTGCAAACTGCACGATAGTACGGTTTTCGCATAATTATAAGTCATTGATTGTTAAGGCTTTTACAGCATTAGGCAGGTTGGCATGACGCCTGCAATATCCCTGTCACCTGCCACCAAGACATTAAATGGTCGCAGACCTTTTCAAAAAACAGGAGTGAATCGTATGAAGAAGTTCGCTATTGCTGCCGCTACTGCTACCGCGCTGACCCTGACCATGGCCAACGCTGCTTTCGCTCAACAGTCCACCCAGGCTCCTATGGTGGTTGCTGCTGGTGAAGTTACTCACGCCAAAGAAGCAACTTCCGACACTTGGATCACCACCAAGGTCAAATCCGATCTGGTCACCGAGAAAGGCATTCCAGGCACCGACATCAAGGTAGAAACCAACAAAGGCGTGGTTTCCCTGTCGTCGACCGTTGCTGTGACTGAAGCTCAGAAGGCTACTGCCGTGCGTATCACCAAGGCAATCAAAGGCGTGAAAGCTGTCTCCGCCGATGGCCTGAAAGCTGAGTAAGTTTCATGCGAAGGCCACAGGGATGTGGCCACTCAAAGCCCTGACGTAAAACGTCGGGGCTTTTTTATGGGCGCAGAACAGCGGTGAGTTCGTACTCGATCAGTTACGGCTGCTCTCGATCTCCACCAGACGGCTACCGACGAACTTCAAGTACTGACTCATGCCGTTGGACGGTCCATACACCCATTCTTCGATGGGCAGTTCAACGCGCCGATTGATCGGGCCCGAACGCTCATAGCCAGACTGTGCCTTGCTCGCGGGAGCACCACACTTCTGCTCGACCTGAACCGTACGATCATTCAGCGACACTAGAGTACTGCCGCAGCGCATCGTCGAGGCGGCGCCCGCCGTGTCGCACAGCGCCAGTAACAAGGGCGCGCAGCTCATCCAAATCAACTTGTTCATTCGGCATCCAGATGCAGTGGGGTGATGATGCGTCCGTCTTTTTCAGCCTGACCCAGGGCCGCATCGATGAAGTACACGCGCTCGTCAGCCAGTTGGCCCTTGTCGACCAGGAAGTCCTTGATGCTGCCCGCGCGCGCCTGACCCAGCTGGCGCAGCAACGCGTTGTTCGACGCCCACGACTTGAGCACTGCTTCACGCAACTTGTCGGCGCGTGCTTTGCTGTCTAGCTGTTGCCATTCCGCCGGCGGCTGGCCTTTGAGTCGCGTGCGGTAGATGGCTTCGAGCATCGGCGGTTTGTCGTCTTCGGGCACCTGCATCTCGGCAGCCGTGGCCGGGACCTTGTCGCCGCGGCGCTGGGCCATCTTATAGTAGGTGCTCTGGTATTCGCGCTCCAGCCGCTGTTGAGCAATCAGCGGGCCGTCGCTGGCCTGGGCGCTGGTGCCCTCGATTTCCAGACGCAAGGTCGGACGTTCCTTCAAGGCGGTCGCCAGCTTCATCAGCGCCGCTTGCGCCTCGGTACTGAGCTCGTCGGAGCCTGGGCGGAACGACACGGTGCTCAGATCCTGCGACCCACCACCACTGACCAGCCCGCCAATGAACTTGAACGGTGCCTGAGCGGCGCGGACCATGAGATTGCGCAGGGTCTGCCAGACGATCGGCATGACGCTGAACTGGGGGCTGTTGAGGTCGCCACTCACCGGCAGCTCGATGGCAATCTTGCCCTCGGAATCCTTGAGCAGCGCAATCGCCAGCCGCAACGGCAGATCCACTGCGTCGGGGCTGTCGACCTTGTCACCCAACTGCAGTTGTTCCACCAGCAGCTTGTTTTCTGCCTTGAGCTGGCCTTTGGTGATCAGGTAGTGCAGGTCAAGATTCAGACGGCCCTTGCGAATGCGATAACCGGCGAACTTGCCGGAGTAGGGCGTCAGCGTGGTCAGTTCCACGCGCTTGAAGCTGGTGGTGATGTCCAGGCTGGCCATTGGATCGAAAGGGTTCAGCGCACCGGAAATGGTCACCGGCGCATAGCGATCGACCTTGCCCTGGATGTCGATGCGCGCTGGCTTGGCCTGGCGGTTGTCGATAGTGCCGATGCGCCCGTTGAGTTGCTGGACGGCGGTGGCGAAGTTCGGCGTCAGGCTGAAGTCGGCGAAGTTGGCTGAGCCGTTGTCGATGTCCACGGCGCCGATGCGGATGCCCAGTGGCGTTTCCGCATCGGCCGGTTTGCCAGCCCGGACCGGCTCGGCGGGCTGCGCCGGTTGCGGAATCAGCAGGTCGTCGATATTGGTGGTGCGGTCCTCGTTGATCATGAAGCGCGCATACGGCTGCTGCAGCTGGACCCGCTCGATGTCCAGGCGATCGCCGTGGCGATACTCCAGACCGGTCAGGGTCAGGTGCTGCCATTTGACGAAGTCGCGCTCCTTGAGCGTATCGAGCGTGTGCAATTGATCGACTTCGGCGCGACCGGATACGGTCATGGCTAGGGGTTCGGTGCCGGTCAGTTGCACATCGAGATCGCTGTCGAGCATGCCGCTGCGCAGTTCCAGACGAATCAGCGGACTGATGTAGGCCTGCGCGATACGCAGGTCGATGTCCTGAGTGCTGACCTTCATGCGGGCAGCAACCGGCGCCAGACTGACCTCGCCGCTGGCCTGTACACGACCTTGCTTGCCCAGGCCGGTATCGAGCTTGAGGGTGAAGGGCGCGCCGTTGAGGCTGTCGAAGTCATGCAGGTCCAGGTTGAGTGGACCCACGTTTACGGCGACCTCATCGGTAGGCACACGGTCGGCCAGATGCACCTGGTAGTCACGCAGCTGGACATCCTTGAGCAGCACCTGCCAGGGCTTGGCCGGCGAATTCGTCGGTTCTTTGGGTGCTGGCTGCTGCGGTGCCGAGCTGGCGAACAGCTTCTGCCAGTCGAGCTGCCCATCCGCCTCGCGGGCGGCCCAGGTTTCCAG
>NZ_DJUS01000184.1:0-20711 GCF_002438365.1 Pseudomonas sp. UBA6276 | reverse complement strand
GAGGAATACGCCAAGGGCATGCTGGTTCCCGGGACCCTGTTCGAAGAACTGGGCTGGAACTACATCGGTCCGATCGACGGCCATGACCTGCCGACCCTCGTCGCCACCCTGCGCAACATGCGCGACCTCAAGGGTCCGCAGTTCCTGCACGTGGTCACCAAGAAGGGCAAGGGGTTCGCCCCGGCCGAGGTCGACCCGATCGGCTACCACGCCATCACCAAGCTCGACCCGCTAGACGCGCCGGTCGCCGCTCCCGCCAAGACCAGCGGGCCGAAGTACTCGGGCGTATTCGGGCAATGGCTGTGCGACATGGCAGAAGCCGATCCTCGCCTGGTCGGCATCACCCCGGCCATGAAGGAAGGTTCGGACCTGGTGGCGTTCAGCGAGCGCTTCCCCGAACGGTATTTCGACGTGGCCATTGCCGAGCAGCATGCGGTGACCTTGGCTGCCGGCATGGCCTGTGAGGGCACCAAGCCGGTAGTCGCGATCTACTCGACGTTCCTCCAGCGCGGTTACGATCAACTGATCCACGACGTGGCGGTGCAAAACCTCGACGTCCTGTTCGCCATCGACCGCGCCGGCCTGGTGGGCGAGGACGGCCCGACCCACGCCGGCAGCTACGACCTGTCGTACCTGCGCTGCATCCCCGGCATGCTGGTGATGACGCCCAGCGATGAAAACGAGCTGCGCCTGATGCTCAGCACCGGTCACCACTACCCAGGTCCGGCAGCCGTGCGCTACCCACGCGGCAACGGTCCGGGCGCGGCGATTCACCAGGGCCTGGACAGCATCGAGATCGGCAAGGGCGTGGTCCGTCGGAAAGGTCGTGGCGTTGCCATTCTGGTGTTCGGCGTGCAGCTGGCCGAAGCACTGAAGGTGGCGCAAAAGCTGGATGCGACCGTCGCCGACATGCGCTTCGTCAAACCGCTGGACGAGCAACTGGTGCGCGAACTGGCCGAGAGTCACGATCTGCTGGTCACGTTGGAAGAGAACGCCATCATGGGCGGTGCCGGTTCGGCGGTCAGCGAGTTCCTGGCCCGCGAAGGCGTGCTCAAGCCTGTATTGCACCTGGGCTTGCCGGACACCTACGTGGAACACGCCAAGCCGGCGCAGATGCTGGCCGAGTGCGGCCTGGATGCCGCCGGCATCGAAGCCGCCATCACCCTGCGTCAGCGTCTGTTGCAGCGCTGACGACATCGCAATGCAGGGCCGACGGCGTCGGCCCTGCATTGCACACTACAGCCCTTCGCTACCCTTGCGGATCGTGCCGACGACTTCGCCCTGATGCTCGTTGCCCATCATGTGGCCAAGCTTGCCGGCCTTGGTCGCCAGGTAGTATTTGTTGTGGGGGTTGTGCCCGGTGTGCAGTGGCACCCGCTCGGCAACGTTGATGCCCATGTCGGTCAACGCTTTGACCTTGCGCGGGTTGTTGGTCATCAAGCGCAAGGCTTTGACACCCAGGTGTTCGAGCATCGGTTCGCACATGCCGTAGTCGCGTTGATCGGCAGCGAAGCCCAGGCGCTCGTTGGCCTCGACCGTATCGGCACCGCCGTCCTGCAGTTCATAGGCACGGATCTTGTTCAGCAAGCCAATACCTCGACCCTCCTGACGCAGATACAGCAATACGCCACGGCCTTCACGGGCAATGGCCTGCAACGCGGCCTCGAGCTGCGATCCGCAGTCACAGCGCTGGCTGAACAGCGCATCCCCCGTCAGACATTCCGAATGCAGGCGCCCCAACACGGGTGCACCGTCAGCCACATCGCCCAGGCTGAGCACGACATGCTCGCGGCCTGTGGCCTCATCGAGAAAACCATGCATGGTGAACAAAGCGAAAGGCGTGGGAAGCTGAGAAGCAGCGACAAAAACGACGGGCACCGGGTGCTCCTGATTCTTGATGAACTTGACAAGGGCAGTATTGTAACAGCAGCTCTGCGGGCCTGCTCAGCGGATGATCGTGGCGCGCTTTACACACGCCGGTCAAGGCGCTGGCTGGGGGGCATCGAATGGATAAGGTTGGCCCCAGCGCTGGTAGATCCCGCGCAACTGTCCGCCTTGGACCAATTGCTCCATGCGCTGGTCATAGATGGCCAGCAACGCCCGCCCACGTGCGCTGTCGTTGAAGCCCAGGTACAACGGCAGCTCGGCCACGTGTATACGCTTGAAACGGGCGGGATCGGCCGCCTCTCGCAGGATGACTTCGATTTCGGTCAGGGCATCGACGTAATAGTCGGCACGGTCGTGTTCGAGCATGGGCAGAATGCCGTTGCGGCGCTGAACCTCGTTGTAGATTTTCACGTTCGGCAGGTATTTCTGGAACTGGTAGCCCCGCACCCAGGCCAGGCGATAGCCACCCAGACTGGTGAAATCGACCTGAGGCTTGTCGACCAGGCTCAGGGCGTAGATGTGATCGGTGTCGTAATGCCAACGTGGGTACAGGGCCTGCGTCTCGTTCTGGTACGAACCGACCCAGGCATCGGCCTGGCCCTGCTGCACCAACCCCACCGAGCGGATGTAAGGCGCGGTGTGGATGACCACGGTGACACCCGCCGGCTGGAACACTTCTCGCAACACGTCCCAGGCCAAGCCCTTGCCATCGGCGTCGGTGTAGTCCTCCCATGCCTCACTGACCAGATCGATGCGGGCCGGCTGCGGCAACGCGCCTGCGATGGCCGCCCCGCAGATCAGCACCGCTGCGCCCAGCAGCCATCGCCATCGACCCATCCGTTGCGCCCTCATAGCCGACCCAAGCCAGGCCGGTTCACACGAAGCTCCAGCCCCACACCAGCAATTGCATGGCCAACCAGGCGAAGACCCCGGCCAGCACATCGTCGAACATGATACCCACACCCCCATGCACATGGCGATCTATCCAGCGAATCGGCCACGGCTTGAGAATGTCGAAAAAGCGGAAGACCAGAAACCCCACCAGCAACCACACCCAACCTTCGGGCACCAGCCACAGGGTGATCCACATGCCCACCATCTCGTCCCAGACGATGCCTTCATGGTCGTGCACACGCAAATCGTCGGCGACCTTGCCGCACAGCCAGATGCCGAACAGCATGCTCACACCCAGCATCAGCCAGTAGCCCCAATCGGGGAGCATCTGCCACAACGGAATGAACGGCACGGCGACCATCGACCCCCAGGTGCCCGGCGCCTTGGGCAAGGTTCCGGAGCCGAAACCGAAGGCCAGGAAATGCCATGGATTACGCCACACCGAAGGGGGCACGAACTCCGCTGGAACCTGGTTGGGATGGTCTGTCACGGTGTCTCCGCAAAATGTTGGTAGCCCCGGATGGTCGGGGTGATGTCCTGGCCGTGATGATCGACCAGCGTGACGCCTTCGCCAACACTCGCTTGGCCGATGACGAAAAACACCTCGCCCTGCGCGCGCAGGGTGGCTTCTTCTTCAGGAGGCAGGGTGAACGCCAGTACATAGTCGTCACCCCCACTCAGGGCTGCCGACCAGGCACCTTCCAATCCCAGCAGCGCCTGCAGGGCATTGGACACCGGTAGCCGCTCGCGTTCCACCCGCAAGGCGACTTTCGAGGCCCTGGCGATGTGGCCGCAGTCGGCCAGCAGGCCGTCGGAGATGTCCAGCGCTGCGCTGGCCCGGCTACGCAATGCCTGGCCCAGTACGAACTGCGGCATCGGCGACCAGTAGTGCGCCAGCAACGGCCCGGCCACCTCCGGCTCGGCGCGACATTGGTCCAGCACCAGTGGCAGGGCGCCTGCGGCGTTGCCCAGCCTACCGCCCACGCAGAGCAGATCTCCCGGTCGGGCGCCGCTGCGGGTCAGGGCCTGGCCTTGAGGAATGCTGCCGAAGACTGTCAGGGTCAAACTCAGCGGGCCACGGGTCGTGTCGCCGCCGACCAGGCGCAGGGCGCAGCGTTCGGCCATGGCATCCAGGCCGCTGGCGAACTCTTCCAGCCATTGCGCCGAAACGCTGGGCAAGGTCAGGGCCAGGGTAAAGGCCAGGGGGCTGGCGCCCATGGCGGCCAGGTCGCTGGCCGCAACGGCCAGGGCGCGCTGGCCCAGCAGGAAAGGATCGGCACCGTCGGGAAAATGCACGCCCGCCACCAAGGTGTCGGTGGAAACCGCCATCTGCTCACCCGGCGCCAGTGCCAGCAAGGCGCAGTCGTCGCCGATGCCCAAGGCGACACCCTCGCCGGCCCGCGCACAGGACGCCGCGGCGAAATAGTGTCGGATCAGCTCGAATTCGCCCATGGGCTGCATGTCCGCGATCAGCGCTTGTGCGCTGCTACTTCCGGGCCACGCAGGCTCGGCGCCAGCTTGTCGAGCACGCCGTTGACGAACTTGTGGCCGTCGGTGGAACCGAACACCTTGGCCAGCTCGATGCCTTCGTTGATGACCACGCGGTACGGCACGTCGACACGCTTGAGCAGTTCCCAGGTGGACAGGCGCAGCACGGCGAGCTCGACCGGATCGAGCTCCTCGATGGTGATGTCCAGGCAGGGCGCCAGCGCGCTGTCGATTTCATCGCGGCTGGCCGGCACACCGTGCAGGATTTCGCGGAAGTACGCGCCATCTATATCGCTGAAGTCGTTATCGACGCGAAACTGCGCTTCGATCTCGTTCAACGAGTGCTTGGCCATGTGCCACTGGTACAGGGCCTGGGTCGCCAACTGGCGGGCTTCGCGACGCTTGGCGCTGCGCGAAGGCTTGCCGGCGTCTGCAGGCTTGGGATCGCGCGGGTTGAAGCGATCGCTTTCGTCGTTGATCACTTGGCCTCCAACTGCGCCAGCAGGCTGACCATTTCCAGGGCCGACAGCGCAGCTTCGGCGCCCTTGTTGCCGGCTTTGGTGCCGGAACGCTCGATGGCCTGCTCGATGGTGTCCACGGTCAGTACGCCGAAGGCGACCGGCACGCCGAACTCCATCGACACCTGGGACAGGCCCTTGGTGCATTCACCAGCGACGTATTCGAAGTGCGGCGTGCCGCCCCGAATGACGGCGCCCAGGGCGATGATCGCGGCGTATTCGCTTTGCTGGGCGACTTTCTGTGCAACCAGCGGGATCTCGAACGCACCGGGGGCGCGAATGATGGTGATGTCGCTTTCGCTGACGCCATGGCGAACCAAGGCATCGATGGCACCGCTCACCAGGCTTTCGACGACGAAGCTGTTGAAGCGGCCAACCACCAGGGCGTAGCGACCTTTGGGGGCGATGAAGGTACCTTCGATGGTCTTCAGGGTCATTCGGGTCTGTCTCATCTTAAAGAGCCAGGCCGCCTGTGGGCGGCCTTTGCGGATAATGGATCACGAATATCGACGCTGCGGTTCGAGCACGCCGCCATCTGGGCGGCACTGCGGCGAACCTTGCAGCCAGTCTTTATTCGGAGGGCACGTATTCTACAACTTCCAGATCGAATCCGGATATCGCATTGAACTTCATCGGCGAACTGAGCAGGCGCATCTTGCGCACGCCCAAGTCCCGCAGGATCTGTGAACCGGCGCCAACGATGCTGTAGGTGGTCGGTGTTTTTGCCGTGGCCTGCCCGGCGCTTTCGCGCAGGTGCGCCAGCAACACATCACCGTCCTGCTGATGACCGAGCAGCAGCACCACGCCGCTGCCGGCCTCGGCCACCGCGCTCATCGCGGCCCGCAGGCTCCAGCGGCCAGGCTGCTTGACCATCAGCAGGTCGCGCAACGGGTCCATGTTGTGCACCCGCACCAGGGTCGGCTGGTCCGCCAGCACGGTGCCCAGGGTCAGCGCCATGTGCACGTCGCCTTCCACCGAATCGCGGTAGGTCACCAGGTTGAACTGGCCCAGCTCACTGTCCAGCGGCTGCTCGGCAATCCGCTGAACGGTACGTTCATGGATCATCCGGTAATGGATCAGATCGGCGATGGTGCCGATCTTGATGTCATGCTCGGCGGCGAACACTTCCAGTTCGGCACGACGCGACATGGTGCCATCGTCGTTCATCACCTCGCAGATCACCCCGGCCGGCTCGAAGCCGGCCATGCGCGCCAGGTCGCAGGCCGCTTCGGTATGACCGGCGCGGGCCAGGGTGCCGCCCGCCTGCGCCATCAGCGGAAAGATGTGCCCGGGGCTGACGATGTCTTCGGCGCGGGCCTCGCGAGCGGCCGCAGCCTGAACCGTGCGTGCGCGGTCGGCGGCAGAGATGCCCGTGGTGACGCCGGTAGCTGCTTCGATGGACACGGTGAACTTGGTACCAAAGCCCGACCCATTGCGCGGTGCCATCAGCGGCAGCTTGAGCGTCTCGCAGCGCTCGCGGGTCATCGGCATGCAGATCAGGCCGCGCGCATGGCGGGCCATGAAGTTGATGTGCTCGGCCTTGCAGCATTCGGCGGCCATGATCAGGTCGCCTTCGTTTTCGCGGTCTTCGTCATCCATCAGGATGACCATCTTGCCCTGGCGGATATCTTCCACCAGTTCCTCGATCGTGTTGAGCGCCACGCGGCACCCCCTTGTGTTCAGAACAGCAGACTGTTCAGGATTTCAGGTAGCCGTTGGCGGCCAGAAAGCTTTCGCTGATCCCGCCATGACTCGACTCGCTGGCCTTGTCGCCCAGCAGCAGTCGCTCCAGGTAGCGCGCCAGCAGATCGACCTCGAGGTTGACCAGGCGACCGGGACGGTAGTCGTCCATGATGGTTTCGCTCAGCGTGTGCGGGATGATCGTCAACTCGAACTCGGCGCCGTCCACGGCGTTCACGGTCAGGCTGGTGCCGTCGACGGTGATCGAACCCTTGTGGGCGATGTACTTGGCCAGTTCCTTGGGCGCGCGGATACGGAATTCCACGGCTCGGGCATTTTCCTGGCGCGAAACCACTTCGCCGACACCGTCGACATGGCCGCTGACCAGGTGCCCACCCAGACGCGTGGTGGGGGTCAGGGCCTTTTCCAGATTGACCCGGCTGCCGTTCTTGAGCTGGTGGAAGGCGGTGCAGTCCAGGGTTTCGCGGCTGACGTCGGCAACGAAACCATGGCCTGGCAGTTCGACAGCCGTGAGGCAGACGCCGTTGATGGCGATGCTGTCGCCCAGCTTGACGTCACCCAGGTCGAGCTTGCCGGTGTCCACGTGGACGCGCACGTCACCGCCCTTGGGGGTCAACGCACGGATGCTGCCGATGGATTCGATGATACCGGTGAACATGAGTTCTCCTCCAGAACTGGGCTGGCGCCAGGCGCAAGCCGAAAATTATACGCGCTTTGTCGGCACCGTAGCGGGCTGTAGCGCGGGGTTCGGGGCCGGGACGGCGATCACCCGCCAGTCGTCGCCCACCGCAGTCATTTCGATGATCTGCAAAGGCGCCGCTTCGCTCATGCGCTCCAGCGGCCAGTCGAGCAAAGGTCGCGCCGTGGAGCCCATGAACTTGGCGGCGATGAACAGCTGGTATTCATCCACCAGGCCTTGCCGCGCGAAGGCACCGGCCAGGCTCGCCCCGGCTTCCACCAGCACTTCATTGATGCCTCGCCGTGCCAGCTCGATGGACAGTTGCGGCAGGTCGACCCGGCCGTCCTCGCCACACAAACTCAGCAACTCATGGCCACCATGGGCGTATTGCGGATGCGCTGCCGCGTCTGCGCAGGTCACCACCAGCGCGGGCCCTGCCTGGAAGAACGGTGCATCCAGCGGCACCCGCAGGCGACCGTCGATCAGGATACGCAACGGGATGCGGCGGGTCGCCAGTTCGACGGTCTCGGCATCCAGCCCCAGCTCGGCGGCGCGTACGGTCATGCGGGCGCCGTCGGCGATCACACTGTCGGCGCCGGTCAGCACTGCACTGGATTGCGCCCGCAGGCGCTGCACCGCCGAGCGCGCAGCGGGCCCGGTGATCCATTGACTCTCGCCGCTGGCCATGGCCGTGCGCCCGTCCAGGCTCATGGCCAGTTTCACCCGAATGTATGGCTGGCCGTGCTCCATGCGTTTGAGAAAACCGAGGTTCAGCGCACGCGCCTCGGTCGCGAGCAGCGGACAGGTAACGGCGATGCCCGCTTGCCGCAGACGTTCCAGGCCCTGCCCCGCCACCTGCGGATTGGGGTCTTGCATCGCCACCACCACCCGCGCCACCCCTGCTTCGACCAACGCCTCGGCGCACGGCGGTGTACGTCCATGGTGGCTGCACGGCTCCAGCGTTACATAGGCCGTAGCACCGCGGGCGCGATCACCGGCCTGACGCAGTGCATGAACTTCGGCATGAGGGCCTCCGGCCTGGACATGCCAGCCTTCGCCAACCGTTTTGCCGTCCCGCACGATCACGCACCCCACGCGCGGGTTGGGGTGCGTGGAATACACCCCCTTGCGTGCCAGTTCCAGGGCACGGGCCATGTGCCGGGCGTCGTTGGCTGCCAGATCGGACATGCAGGTCACTCCTTGGCCGGCTCACGGGCGAGGCGGTCGATTTCCTCACGGAATTCGTCCAGATCCTGGAAGCGCCGGTAGACCGAAGCGAAACGGATGTAGGCCACTTCATCGAGCTTCTGCAGCTCGGTCATGACCCACTCGCCCACGACCAGCGACTTGACCTCGCGCTCGCCCGTGGCGCGCAACTGATGCTTGATGTGCACCAACGCCGCCTCAAGACGCTCGACGCTGACCGGGCGTTTTTCCAGGGCCCGCTGCATGCCGGCGCGCAGCTTTTCCTCGTCGAAGGGCTGGCGGCTGCCGTCTTGCTTGATCAGCCGTGGCAGCACCAGTTCGGCGGTTTCGAAGGTGGTGAAACGCTCACCACAGGCCAGGCACTCACGGCGCCGGCGAACTTGCTCGCCCTCGGCGACCAGGCGTGAATCGATGACCTTGGTGTCGTTGGCACCGCAGAAGGGACAGTGCATGGTGGCAGGCAACAAAAAAAGGGAGGGCCATGGTAGCGCATCCCACTGGCAAGACAAGCCCGAGCCTTTGCGGTATACAGACGGATCTACTTTTGTTGGATCTCGAAATGCCGTCCAAGTCGCTCGTTCTGCTCGCTCTTTTCAGCCTGCTCGCCGCCTGCAGCAGTGATGCGCCCAAGCCTGCGGCCAGCGCCACACCGCCCGCAGCCGCGCCTGCGCCGGTTATCAAGGCCCCCGTCGAACTCGGCCCGTTGCCTGCCTACCAGCGTCAGCTCAGCGGCAACCTGCTCGGCGTGCCTGCCGGTGCCGAGGTTGAAATGGCCTTGCTGGTGATCGATTCGAAGGGACGTCCGCAAAAGCTGCTGGCCAGCGCCAAGCAACGCGGCACCGCGCAACCACTGCCCTTTCAGCTGCGCTTTGCTGCCGAAGCTTTCCCGGCAGGCTCGCGGGTCGAGTTGCGCGCCCGCGCCAGCCAGTCGGGGCAGTTGATCCTGCACCTGCCTGCGGTGCAGATCAGCCAACCGACCACCCAACTGCTGGGCAACCTGGAAATGATCAAAGCCCCCTGAAACGGCCTGACAGCGCCCGCCACCTGGCCATCCGAGCGGCGGTGGTGGGCCTGATTCGAATCCCTTATAGTCCACCGAACCGCTGATCCTCGAGATTCACATGAGTCAAGAAACCCCCTACATCTTCGACGTGACCACTGCCGATTTCGATCAGGCCGTCATCCAGAATTCCTACATCAAGCCCGTGCTGGTGGACTTCTGGGCCGAGTGGTGCGCCCCCTGCAAGGTGCTGATGCCCTTGCTGCAACAGATCGCCGAAAGCTATGCCGGCGAATTGGTTCTGGCCAAGGTCGACTGCGACGCCGAGCCCGACATCGTCGGCCGCTTCGGCATTCGCAGCCTGCCCACCGTAGTGTTGTTCAAGGATGGTCAACCCGTGGATGGCTTCGCAGGCGCCCAGCCCGAATCGGCCATCCGCGCGCTGCTCGAACCTCACGTACAGATGCCGCCACCGCCAGCAGCCGATCCGCTGGAACTGGCGCAGGCGCTGTTCAGCGAGAGCCGTTTCGGCGAAGCCGAGCAGACCTTGAAGGGGCTGCTGGCCGAAGACAATGCCAACCCTGGGGCGTTGATCCTGTTCGCCCGCTGCCTGGCCGAACGCGGCGAGCTGGACGAAGCGCAGCAGGTGCTCGACGCCGTCAGCGGCGACGAGCACAAGGCTGCGCTGGCCGGTGCCAAGGCGCAGCTGACGTTCCTGCGCCAGGCGAAGGCCCTGCCCGACGTGGCCGATCTCAAGGCCCGCCTGGCTCGCGACGCGGGCGACGACGAAGCGGCGTACCAGTTGTGCATCCAGCAGCTGTCGCGCCAGCACTACGAAGCCGCCCTCGATGGCTTGCTCCACCTGTTCATGCGCAATCGCAGCTACAGCGAAGGGCTGCCGCACAAGACCTTGCTGCAAGTGTTCGAATTGCTCGGCAACGATCACCCGCTGGTGACCACCTACCGCCGCAAGTTGTTCGCCGCCCTGTACTGATGGGTTGCGCAGGGCCTGCCAGGCGAGCGGTCCGTCCCGCTAGCCGACCCAGCAATAGACCGGCGCATCCGCGCCGGCTTCCACCTTTACCTGCGGGCAATGGCGCAAGCGCACCAGCATTCGCTTGCCGGCCGCCACGTCACCCACCAACCCCTGGACCTGATCCAGCAACGCCGGACCCTCGATACGCCCTGCCTGCTCCAGCAGCAACAGCACGCTGCGCCAGGCGCCGTCGTCCTGCGCCTTGCCCTTGCCCGGCGCGGGCGTCGCTGCCGACGTCGGCGCAGCTTCGACAGCCGTCGCCAATGGGCCGGTGAGGTGCGCCCAATCCTGGGCGTCCATTTCTATGGCCAGGTCCACCGGCAGATTGCCGACGGTGCCTTTGATTCTGATCATGCGGATGCCCTTTCATAACGAGGCCTCGTTGTAGCAGCGCCCCGCCGGTGAAGCAATCCCGCCTTCGACATCACGCCGTCCGCGCCCGCTGCCTGAAGCGAACATGAATCTTTCCCCAAGCATGGTCACGAAATGTAAATTTGTTATAACATTGCGTCTCCATATCGCTGACGAGATTCCCTTATGCGCCGTCTCATGCTTGCCCTGCCCTTTGCCCTGCTGCCCCTCGTCGCCCACGCCCACGAGGAGGGCCACGATCACGAGCATGAACACGAGCACGGCAGCCTCGGCGCCCATGAACATGGCGTGGCCCGCCTCGACGCTGCCCTGGATGGCCAGACGCTGGAACTGGAGCTGCAAAGCCCGGCCATGAACCTGGTGGGCTTCGAACACGCCGCCAGCAGCGATGCCGACAAAGCCAAGGTCGCCGCAGCCCGCAAGACCCTGGAGCAACCCCTGGCGCTGTTCAGCTTGCCCGCCGCAGCGGGCTGCAAGGTCACCGACCAGGAACTGGAAAGCCCGCTGTTCGGCGACAAGCCGGATCACGAGCACGGCGCCACCGAAGCCAAGCAAGGCGATGAGCACCATCACGAGCACAGCGAGATTCACGCCCACTACCACTTCACCTGCGCGTCGCCGAAGGCCCTCGACCACCTGGACCTTGCGCGCCTGTTCAGCACCTTCCCCGCCACCCAGAAAATTCAGGTACAACTGATCGGCCCGTCCGGCCAACAGGGCACGGACCTCACTCCCACGCAAAGCAGCCTGAAATTCTGACCCATGAGCGATGCATTGATCGAGCTGGCCGAACTGGGCTTTGCCTGGCCCGGCCAAGCGATGTTGCTGGATATCCCCGCATTCCGCCTGGAGCGGGGGGAAACCCTCTTTCTCAAAGGCCCCAGCGGCAGTGGCAAAACCACCCTGCTCGGCTTGCTCGGTGGTGTGCACAGCCCGCAGCACGGCAGCGTCCACCTGCTCGGTCAGAACCTGAGCGAGCTGAGCTTCGCCGCCCGTGACCGGTTTCGCGTCGAACACACCGGCTACATCTTCCAGCAATTCAACCTGCTGCCGTTCCTGTCGGTGCGCGAAAACGTGGAACTGCCCTGCCGCTTCTCCCGACGCCGCGCCGATCGCGCCGGGCAGCGCCATGGCAGTGTTGCCCAGGCGGCTACCCAACTGCTGGCTCACCTGGGACTGCGCGACCCGGACCTGCTCCAGCGTCGCGCCGACACCCTGTCCATCGGTCAGCAGCAAAGGGTCGCCGCCGCACGCGCGCTGATCGGCCAGCCCGAACTGGTGATCGCCGACGAGCCGACTTCGGCCCTGGACAGCGATGCCCGCGAAGCCTTCATCCAACTGCTGTTCGCCGAATGCCGCGCAGCGGGCTCGAGCCTGCTGTTCGTCAGTCACGATCAAAGCCTGGCCCCCTTGTTCGACCGCCATCTATCCCTGGCCGAGCTCAATCGCGCAGCGCGCCCTGCCTCATCCGAGGTGTCTTGATGTACCTGCTTCGTCTTGCCCTGGCCAGCCTGGCCAATCGCCGCTTCACCGCATTTCTGACCGCCTTCGCCATTGCCCTGTCGGTGTGCCTGCTGCTGGCTGTGGAACGTGTGCGCCACGAAGCCCGCGCCAGCTTCGCCAGCACCGTCAGCGGTACCGACCTGATCGTCGGCGCCCGCTCCGGCTCGGTGAATCTGCTGCTCTACTCGGTGTTTCGCATCGGCAACGCCACCAACAACATCCGCTGGGACAGCTTCGAGCATTACGCCAGCAACCCGCAGGTCAAATGGGCCATCCCCATCTCGCTGGGTGACTCCCACCGCGGCTACCGGGTCATGGGCACCAACCAGAGTTATTTCGAGCACTACCAGTACGGCCGTCATCAGTCCCTTCAACTGGCCCAGGGCCGCGCCTTCCAGACCGATCCTTTCGAAGTCGTGCTCGGCGCGGAGGTGGCCGACGCCCTGCACTACAAACTCGGCGACAAACTGGTGCTGGCCCACGGCGTGGCGGCCATCAGCCTGGTCAAGCACGACGACAAGCCGTTCACCGTCGTCGGCATCCTGGCGCGCACCGGCACGCCCGTCGATCGCACGCTGCACATCAGCCTGGGCGGCATGGAAGCCATCCACATCGACTGGAAAAACGGCGTACCGGCCCGCGGCGCCGGACGAATCAGCGCCGACCAGGCGCGCAACATGGACCTGACACCCAGCGCCATCACCGCCTTCATGGTCGGCCTCAACAGCAAGATCGCCACCTTCGCCCTCCAACGCGACATCAACGACTTTCGCGGCGAACCCCTGATGGCGATTCTTCCCGGCGTCGCCCTGCAAGAGCTGTGGAGTCTGATGGGCACGGCGGAACAAGCCCTGTTCGTCATTTCGGTGTTCGTCGTGCTCACCGGTCTGATCGGCATGCTCACGGCGATCGTCACCAGCCTCAACGAGCGCCGCCGCGAGATGGCCATTCTGCGTTCGGTCGGCGCCCGTCCCTGGCACATCGCCGGTTTGCTGATTCTTGAAGCCTTCGCCCTGGCGCTGGTGGGGATCCTGGCCGGCATGGCATTGTTGTACCTGAGCATTGCCTGCGCCCAAGGCTACGTGCAGTCCAACTACGGCCTGTACCTGCCCTTGAGCCTGCCCAGTGCCTATGAGTGGTCGTTGCTGGGGATCATCCTCGCAGCCGCTGTGGTCATGGGCGCGATACCGGCCTGGCGTGCCTATCGGCAATCCCTGGCCGACGGCCTGTCGATCCACCTGTGAGGATTCAACCTATGTTGCGCGCGGTAATGGCCCTGTTGCTGCTGACCAGCCTGTCGCTGTCTGCGGCCGAGCTCAAGGAAGTCAGCTGGGAGGCACTGATCCCGCCGGATGCGCCCAAGCTGGTACCGCAGATGACACCCATGCACGACCTGGCGCAGATGGGCACCGCGCTGGCCGAAGCCGGGCCCGCCGCCCATCAGCAGGCGCCGGACGCACCGGTGGTCCAAGCACTGGACGGTCAGCAGCTGCGCATCCCCGGCTACATCGTGCCGCTGGAGGTCAACGAGTCGGGACGGACCACCGAGTTTCTGCTGGTGCCTTACTTCGGCGCCTGCATCCATGTGCCGCCCCCGCCGTCGAACCAGATCGTGCATGTGACCACCGCCGTCGGGGTGAAGGTCGAAGAGCTCTACCAGCCTTACTGGATCGAAGGGCCGATGCAGGTCAAGGCCAGCACCAGCGAGCTGGCGCAGGCCGGCTACCAGATGGCTGCTGCGAAGATCTACCCCTACGAACTGCCGGACTGAGCCATTGGCCTTTTATTGAGCCAGATCAAAAAACCGAGCCGGTGCACTGACTACCATTGGGCGAATTTCCTTCGCATTGCCCAATGGAGCTCCCATGAACAAGTCCTTGCTCGGCGCCTCACTGATTGCCATGGCGCTGGCAACCCCCCTGGCCCAGGCACACCAGGCCGGCGATCTGATCATCCGCGCCGGCGCCGCCACCACCGCCCCCAATGAAGACAGCGGCCAACTCAAGCTGGACGGCGCCAAGGTCGCGGGCACCAAGGCCACCCTGGACAGCGACACCCAACTGGGCCTGGCCTTCGCCTACATGCTCACCGACCACGTCGGCATCGAGCTGCTGGCAGCCACGCCGTTCCAGCACACCGTGGGCGTGCGCGGAGTCAGCGCTGCCACCGGCATCGCCGGGCTGGACGGGAAACTGGCGGACGTCAAGCAACTGCCTCCCACCCTGTCCCTGCAGTACTACCCACTGGCGCCGACATCGCGCTTCCAGCCGTACGCGGGCGTGGGCATCAACTACACCCTGTTCTACGACGAAGACCTGAGCGGTGCGCGCAAGCAACAGGGCTTCAACAACCTGAAGATTCAGGATTCGGTGGGCTTCGCCGGGCAACTGGGGTTCGACTACATGCTCAGCGAGCACATGATGGTCAACGCGTCGGTCTGGTACGTCGACATCGACACCAAGGCCAGCGTCGACGGTCCTACGGCGCTGGGCGTAGGCCGCACCAAGGTCGACCTGGAAGTCGACCCGTGGGTGTACATGGTCGGTGTAGGCTACAAGTTCTAGACGCGCTTGCCGTCGCCCGCCCTTCGCCCGTTGCGGGCGTGGGCTGGCACGTGAAAGTGAAAAGCCTACAACCCGAGCAGGCGCCGCAGCCCTTCTTCCAGCGGCGTCACCGGCCCCAGTTTGAAGCGTTCCAGCAGTCGGGTATTGTCGGCCCGCGAATGACGGATATCGCCCCCCCGCGTCGGCCCATGGCTCACCGCCGGCAAACCACCCAGCACCGCCCCCAGCCCCGCCAGCAACTGGTTCAATGAAGTCGCCTGATTCAGCCCGACATTCACCGGCCCCGCCTGCACATTCGGCTGCTGCAACCCCTGCATCAGCAAGGTCACCAGATCGCCCACATAGAAGAAATCGCGGGTCTGCTCGCCATCGCCGAACAGGCTGATCGGTTGCCCACGCTGCGCCCGCTCGCTGAAAATACTGATGACGCCCGAGTACGGCGAGGAAGGATCCTGCCGCGGCCCGTAGATATTGAAGAAGCGAAACACCACCGGCTCCAGCCCATGCTCGCGACGGTAGAAGTCCAGGTAGTACTCACTGGCCAGCTTGTCCGAGGCATAGGGCGTCAAGGGTGCCTTGGTGGTGTCTTCGCCAACCGCTTCGCCCTCGCCATTGTTGCCATACACCGCGGCGCTGGAAGCGAACAGCACACGCTTGACCCCTGCCAGGCGCATCGCTTCGCACAGGTTCAGGGTGCCGATGAAGTTGCTCTGATGGGTTTTCACCGGATCGTCCACCGAGGCCTGCACCGAAGCGACCGCTGCCAGGTGCACCACCGCCTTGCAGCCGCGTACCACCTGGGTCATCAGCGCGGCGTCGGCGACATCGCCCTCGATCAGTTCCAGCCGGGGGTTTTCCATCGGCAGGTTGCTGCGCTTGCCCGTGGACAAGTCATCGAGCACCCGCACCGAGTGACCGGCGCCCAACAACGCATCGACCAGATGGGAGCCAATGAAACCGGCGCCGCCGGTGATCAGAATGGGTGTATCAACCATGTCGGTAGTATCTGTCCAGAAGGCTCGGCAACCCCGAACGCCAGGCGCGCGGCTTGATGCCGAAAGTGTGCAAAATTTTCTTGCAGGCCAGTACCGCGTGTTGCGGTTCTTCCCCTGCATCAGGTCGCGCGGCGTGGGCCTGCGCGGTGGGCGCATCGATCGCCAGCGAATGCATCGTCTTGGCTTCGCTGATGATCGCCTGGCCCAGGGCCAGGGCGGTGGTCGCCTCGTTGCCGGCGTAGTGGTAGGTGCCCCACAGCGGCGCTTCACAGTCCAGCTGCTTGAGCACCGAGAGGATCACCCGTGCAGCATCGTCCACGGGGGTCGGATTGCCGCGTCGGTCATCGGCCAGAGGCAAGGGTTGCGGCAACTCGGCACGCCGCAGGTAACGGCCCAGTACGCCGTCGGCGCTGTCGTCCAGCAGCCAGCCGAAACGCAACAGCACATGCCGCGGGCAGGCCGCACGCACGCTCTGCTCGATTCGCCAAAGTGCCTGACCGCGCAGGCCCAGAGGCACCGGCTCGTCCTTTTCGCTATAGGCAGTGGCCCGCGAGCCATCGAACACACGATAGCTGGAAGGCTGCAGCAGCACGATCTGATGCTCCTGGCATCGCTCGGCCAGACGCTCCACCGCGAGCTCCTGCTGGTCCAGGCGCGCCTGACTCACGGCATCGGCCTGAAACCAGTCGAAGTAGTACGCCAGGTTGATCAGCGCATCGGGGCGGGTTTCATCGAGCAGGTCGGTGAGGCTGGCCGCATCCCAACCAGCGTCCGGTGGACGTGGAGCCAGGAAGCCGATGCCCTCTTCCGCTCCAAGGCGAATCAGCGCATGCCCCAGGGCATTCCCACCGCCCAACAGCATAAGGCGCATTCGCATAGAGTCAGCAGGTCCGTTCAAATTGACAGTTCAGATTAACCGCAGGCGCGTGGTCGACGATCAAACCTTCGCCCGCACTCGAATCGAACAGCCATTTTGCGTTTTTCTGACGCTGACGTCACGCGCTATCAAAAAGAGGGGTTCGTGGCAGCGCCGCAGCCTCAGCCCGGCACGGCCCGCGCAGGCAATCGCTGCCCCAGTAAACGACGCCCCCACTTCTGTCCGTTGACCTCGACCAAGTGGTAGGTGACGAAGGAAATTCCGATCACGGCCAGCAATACCAGGCCCACGAGCAGGTTGTTGAGCCACGGATAACCGCTGTCCAGATAACGGAAATCTCCGAACACCGGCGCCAGTGGCAACCCGGTCTTCTTCTCCAGCACCATGAACAGCAGGATCAACACACTCAAAATGATCACATGGGTCAGGTAGATCGAGTATGACAGCCGCCCCAGCAACTCGAACAGACGCGCCTTGAGCAGGCTGGAAACAATGCCGGCATCGAACGCATACAAGGTCACAGTCACGCAGAACAGCACGCTAGCCAGCACGGCCTTGTTCGGGCTGTCGCTGCTCAAGGTCCACACAATCAAAGCGCCCGCCAGCATTTCCAGCAGCGATGCCACGCCAAACCCCAGCTGCACCCGTTGGCGCAGCGCTTCGAACACCTTGTAGCACAAGGCACCAGCGAAGAAGCAGGTCAGCCCCTTGTAGGCCAGCGCGGTAAACGGCCCCGACCCGCTGTACAGCATCGCCACGGCGACGATGACGATCCCCGCCCACACCAGCACCCGCCGCGCCGACGTGCACAGCACCACCGCGGCGAAAATCAGATACATGTAGTACTCGATGCTGATGCTCCAGGAGGGGTAGTTGAACGACATGTTCTCGGTCAACGGCGTCCATGCCTGGATCAGCAACAGGTTAGGCAGGATCTGCGAAGGCGCATACATGCCGGTGAACGGCTCCTTGTTGAAGCTGACCCCCTGCTGCGCCGCGCCCCACTTCACGAACTCGAAGACGATGAACACTCCCAGCAGGCACACGTGCAGTGGCGCCAGCCGAAACGTACGCAGAATGAAGAACCGCCGCAGGTCCAGATCGCGCCGCGCACCATAGGCATGAGTGATCACGAACCCGCTGAGCACGAAGAAGAAGTCGACGAACAGATCGGCACTGCGAAAGAACGCCAGCTCGGTCAGGCTGCCCACCACATGCAGGTGGTACAACACCACCGCCAATGCGCAGATGCCGCGAAGACTGTCGAGCGCATGAAAGCGATGACCTGATGCCATGGAATGATTCCGTTCGAAGGGGTGTATCGGCTGCAGGCATTGCGCTGTAAGCGACAGCACGTGGGCAACAGGACCGCTAATTTCGAAAAATCTTAGTGAAGCGACGGGGCTGCGGCAAGAAAATACGCGATGCATATATTTATATTTTGCCGCTGCAAAAACAGCTGAAAAACTGACGCCAAATGAGCCCGCGAAGGCTGGTTGGAAGCCGCGAGCTCGCCTGCTTTTTGGCGAGCAACAAAAAGCCCCGCTGCCGGGTGGCAGCGGGGCTTTTTCGGTTCAGGCAGGCAGCTTAGAACGGAATATCATCATCAAAGCTGTCAAAGTCCGGAGCCGGTTGCTGCGCCGGCTGCTGCTGGGCAGGCGGAGCCGAACGCTGCTGCGGTGCCGACTGCTGTGGACGCGGCGCCTGCTGGCGTGGGGCCGGTGCCGACTGCTGGTAGTTGTTGCCACCGCCGCCCTGCTGGTCGTTGTTCTGCGGACGGCCGCCCAACAGCTGCATGGTGCCCTGCATGTCGACGATGATCTCGGTGGTGTACCGCTTGATACCGTCCTTTTCCCACTCGCGGGTCTGCAGCTTGCCTTCGATGTACACCTGCGAGCCTTTGCGCAGGTACTCACCGGCGATCTCCGCGACCTTGCCGAACATCGACACACGGTGCCACTCGGTACGCTCGACCTTCTGGCCGCTCTGCTTGTCGGTCCACTGCTCGCTGGTGGCCAGGCTCAGGTTGGTGACCGCGTTGCCGTTGGGCAGGTAGCGAACTTCCGGATCCTGACCACAGGTGCCGACCAAAATGACTTTGTTAACCCCACGGGCCATATCGTTCTCCTAGGCTTCGCACGCAGTCGGCGCTGGGTTGACCAGGCGCTCGAGGGCGGTGCGATCCAAAATTTCTTTGTCCAATTTGATATAGATGGCAGCTTCTTCTGCTACCACCACCGCATCTGTTACACCGGGCACGGTTTTCAACCGCTCGGCCAATCCCGTCTCGCGCATCGCTTGGGGCGAAAGCGGCAAGCGCAGACTGGTCACGTAGGGTGGTTCGCGCATAGTAACAGCTATGGCCAGCCACAGGGCGCACAGCGCCGCGCATCCGATGAAGACCACACCCAGGCCACCGTGCTGGAACAACCAGCCACCCAGGATGCCGCCCATGGCCGACCCCAGGAATTGACTAGTGGAATACACCCCCATGGCCGTCCCCTTGCCACCGGCCGGCGAAACCTTGCTGATCAACGAAGGCAGCGACGCCTCGAGCAGGTTGAACGCGGTGAAGAACACCACCGTACCGATCACCAGCGCCTTGAGACCGTCGCCGAACGCCCAGAAGAACAGCTCCACCAGCATCAGGGTTGCCACCGCGCCCAGCAGAACACGCTTCATCTTGCGCTTCTTTTCGCCGTAGATGATGAACGGAATCATTGCGAAAAAAGATACGACCAGCGCCGTCAGGTAAACCCACCAATGCTGTTCCTTGGGCAATCCGGCGCGCTCCACCAGCGCCAGCGGCAACGCAACGAAGCTGGCCATCAGGATCGAGTGGAGGACGAAGATGCCCAGGTCCAGGCGCAGCAGGTCGGGGTGCTTGAGCGTGGCCAGCATCTCGCCCCGGGCCACGCCCGACTCGCGATGCCGAGTGTGGGCCGTTGCCTTGGGCACGACGAAGGCCACCAGCACGATGCCGACCAGAGCCAGCACACCGGTCGCCAGGAACAGCCCATGCAGGCCGAAGGCGCGGGTCAGCAGCGGCCCGACCACCATCGCCACGGCGAAGGACACACCGATGCTCATGCCAATCATGGCCATCGCCTTGGTGCGGTTCTGCTCGCGAGTCAGGTCCGAGAGCAGAGCCATGACCGCCGCCGATATCGCCCCGGCACCCTGCAGGATGCGTCCTGCGATTACGCCCCAGATGGAATCGGCCTGGGCCGCGACCACACTGCCGATGGCGAAGATCACCAGCCCGCCGTAGATCACTGGGCGACGGCCGATGCGGTCGGAAATGACCCCGAAAGGGATTTGCAGAAAGGCTTGGGTCAAGCCATAGGCGCCGATCGCCAGACCGATCAAGGCCGGGGTGGCACCTGCCAGGTCCATGCCATAGGTCGCCAGTACCGGCAAGACCATGAACATGCCCAGCATGCGGAAAGCGAACACCAGGGCCAACCCGCTGGCTGCGCGGGTTTCACCGCTGCTCATGCGTTCGCTGTGGGGATCGTGCATGGATAAACCTCGTGTGAACCGGTGACGATTCTACCAGTCCCACCCATTAACGGCACAGATGGCGACGCTATGACGCGCCTTCTTCATCTTTGCGCGCACGCACCGTGCGGTGCCATTGACAAGCCCCGTATACTCACCTGTTTACGCCCGCCGCGCGAGGCCGCCTTGGACAAGATTCTGGTACGTGGGGCTCGAACCCACAATTTGAAAAACATCGACCTGACCCTGCCCCGTGACAAACTGATCGTCATCACCGGGCTGTCGGGTTCAGGCAAATCCTCCCTGGCTTTCGACACCCTCTACGCCGAAGGCCAACGCCGCTACGTCGAATCGCTGTCGGCCTATGCCCGGCAGTTCCTGTCGATGATGGAAAAGCCCGACGTCGACACCATCGAAGGTCTGTCGCCGGCCATTTCCATCGAACAGAAGTCGACGTCGCACAACCCCCGCTCCACCGTCGGCACCATCA